>JAGOEF010000179.1 GCA_017997855.1 Bacteroidales bacterium | reverse complement strand
ACTGTTCCCGAGATTGGGGTAATTTTTGCTCCTGCCATGAGCGAATTTTGGTTTGGATACAGCAGTAACCACGCATTCAAAGCCTGCTTGCTCGAAGATAAAACCCTGGTGCACATTAAAAAATTGCCGACCCAAAATGATGCGCCGGGCATCCGGATTGTCGCCAGCAAATCGCACATGAACGCGAGGACCGAAGAATTTGTTAAACGAATCAGCACACAGTTCGGCTCCGCCGAATGCCTGCATATTGGCAGCTCGCTGAAATTCTGCCTGATTGCCGAAGGAAGCGCAAATATATACGCCCGTTTAGGTGCTATTAACGAGTGGGATATAGCAGCAGGACATGCCATAGTGCGTGCAGCAGGCGGGCATGTGGTGAATATGAATACACGCGACGAACTGGTTTACAACACCGAAGAGATGAAAACCGATGATTTTGCCGCTTCTTGTCACGATGCAGTTCTGGTACAAATTTTGGACGCTTGTTCCATTCAGTAACTAATAAAAACTAAAATATGAAAATTACACATTTTTTGCTGGTTGCGGCGGCGCTGCTACTTGCAATTACCGGAATGGCTCAGGAATACAAGGTGATCACCAGTGTTGAATCAATTATTCCCATGGGGGTAGGCCGTTCACGAATAATAGAGCATCAGGAGAAAATTGACCCGGGAATGTTCACCACCATGCGCGTTCAGGGAAATGACTCCAAACAGGGTGATATCAGCCGCGATGAAATTAAAATCGACAAATTCGAAGAAACCAAGCTGCTGAACTTTTTCAGTGCCGTAGGTATTAATTTCAGGAATATTGCCTCGAATGATGCTATGATATCTGCTAAAATCAACCAGATGGTTGCCGATGGCTGGGAACTGGCTTTTGTGGTTACCGGTGTTGAAAGCTATGGTGGAAAAGATGATGACAGCGGAATTTTTATTACACGCTACATCTTTAAAAGGGCAATAAAATAAAACGCCCAAAACCTGTTTTATAAACATTTTACGTGTTATCGAATGTTCAATTCGGTAACACTTATTATTTTTGCATCAAAATTACAGACTATGAGTCCCGACCTGATGAATTTTTTAGTTATCCCGGTATTGATATTTCTTGCCAGGATTTGCGATGTAACTATTGGTACCATTAGAATTATCATGGTTGCCCGCGGTAAAAAGATTATGGCCCCTATTCTGGGCTTTTTCGAAGTATTTATCTGGATTATTGCTGTGAGCAAGATCATGGACAACCTCGATAACTGGGTGAATTTTGTTTTTTACGCTGCAGGTTTTGCCACAGGGAATTACATTGGTATGCTGATAGAAGAAAAGTTGGCCATGGGAACTGTCGTGGTGCGTATAATTACTGCAAAGAGCGGGTTACAACTGATTGACACACTCAGGGAGAAAGGATTTGGCCTCACCTGGATGAACGCACAGGGACGTGAAGAACAGGTAAATGTGATATTTCTTACCGTAAAACGCTCAAGCCTCAAAGAACTGATTCCAATAATTCACAATTTTAACCCCAATGCCTTCTACACCATCGAAGACGTACGTTACGTAAGCAGTCGTATGGTAGAAAGCGGGATAAAGCACAAATCGTTGTTTTCGTGGCGAAAAGGTAAATGACCCACCTGAAAGCAATAATTGTTTCCGCGATTCTTATTGTTGTAAGCGCATTTCAGCCCCTGCTTGCGCAGATACTAAACATCGAAGACGAAAGAATAAAAACCGATACAACCGGGTGGAGCGGTAAGTTAAAATTTTCGCTTGCCTACCAGAAAACCGATGTTGATTTTTTCAGGTCTGATGCCTATGCGCATACGCAGTTCAAAACAAACAAAGACCTGTTTCTGCTTCTGGCCGATCATAGTCTGTCGAAGGGTAATGGTAAAGAATTTATCAATACTTCGACGCAACACTTCAGGTACAATCGCAAATTGATGCAATTTCTTACCGCAGAAGCATTTGTTCAGGGGCAATTCAATAAAATTCTGGACATACGCTACCGCATTCTGGCAGGAGCAGGACCCCGGTGGACCATTGTGAAAACCGACATTTTCAGGCTATATGCCGGAAATCTGTACATGTTTGAGTGGGAAATCCTTACCCCCGGTGCTGAAACCCAAACCCATCGTCTGAGCAATTACCTGTCGTTCAGCCTCAACCTAAGTAACACGACCCGGCTGGTGCATACCACATACTATCAGCCGGCTCTTGCCGACCCTGGCGATTTCAGAATTTTGTCGCAGTCATCGCTGCGGTTAAAGATAAACAAACACCTCAGTTTTAGTTTCGATTACAAATTCTACCACGACTCACATCCACCCGAGGGAATTATTGGGAGTACCCATAGTTTTTTGAACGGAATTGAAATTGTATTCTGAGAAAAGTGCTAAATTCGGGAAAACAAAAAATATCAGTCAATGAAACGTCTCGTCGTATTAACCGGTGCCGGTGTCAGCGAAGAAAGCGGCATTGCCACCTTCAGGGGGTCGAACGGCTTGTGGGAAAACCACCGCATCGAAGATGTGGCCTCACCGGCAGGCTGGAATAAAAACCCCGCACTGGTTTTGGAATTCTACAACCAGCGGCGCAAACAAATTCTGGCGGCACAACCCAATCAGGCACATAGTGCATTGGCCCGGCTCGAAGAGCGATTCGAGGTACAAATCATCACCCAGAATATCGACGACCTCCATGAACGGGCCGGCAGTACCCGGGTGTTGCATCTGCATGGTGAAATTAAGAAAGCACGAAGTACAGCCGACGAAAATCTGATACTCAGCCTGACCGGAGAACGGCTCGACATCGGCGATCTCTGCCCGAAAGGTGCGCAGCTTCGCCCGCACATTGTATGGTTTGGTGAAGCCGTACCCATGATTGAGACCGCCATCGAAATAACCCGTACAGCCGACATTTTTCTGGTTGCGGGCACCGGACTTCAGGTATATCCGGCTGCTTCGCTCATTGATTTCATTCCCGATTCATGCCAACGCTACCTTATCGACCCGAACGATGTGTTTATTCCCAAGCATTACCGCTTCAGGCGGATAGTTGAAAAAGCCGGAAAGGGAATGGAAATATTCAGTAAGGAGATGATAGAGAATTATTAACCCAAGCGACTCATATTGCGCAGTGCCTCTTTATTGATAATGGTAACTTGCTTTCCTTCGGAACCTATCACCCCGTCTTTTATAAGCTCTGCCCAAACACGCGACACGCTTTCGCGGGTTGCATCCACCAGATTTCCGATATCTTCCTGGGTTATAAGCAACTGAAAACTATCGGAATGGTATATGTTTTCGGAAAAATCGAGAAGTACATCGGCTATTTTACCGCGCACCTGTTTCTGCGTGCGGTTCACACATTTCTGATACGACTCCAGTTCGCTGCGACACAGTTCTACCAGAATCTGGTTGCTGAAAGCCGGATTACGGCCAAGCAATTCCCTGAATACGGCAATATCGATAAAACAAACTTCCGATTCTTCGATTGCGCTCACCGAGTATTGGTTTATTTTATCGCCGAAAGTGGTGGGTAAGCCCAGATAATTGCGGGGTTTCACAATGCGCACCACCTGTGTGTGGTAAGGCCCTTCGATGTGAATTTTTACCAACCCGCTTTTCAGGTAAGCCACATTGGTGGAATAGGTGCCCTGCCGGATAATATTATCGTTTTTTTTGAACCGGACGGTAAGACAGTTGGCCGACTGGGTAGCCAGCTCCTGCTCACTCAGTTTGAGTGCCGCAGCTGATTTATGTTCGCAAAAACTGCAGTTATGGTTCATCGTGCAAAATAAAAGCACAATATACGAAAATAATCAACATGAAAAAATAGTATGAACAGTATCCTGACATCGAGCGGGATTCTGTTTATAAAACGAATATTCAGCAAAACATGCTAAATTGACTTTTTACTTGCAGGAATCTTCGGGGAGGAAGTGGATGGGGACTTGATTTTATGCCTAAAAAACTGTGACCTATATCACACTCCCATAAAACACACATCATACCTGAAAACAGATTTTCTATTGGATAATGGCTTTTCTTTGTTCTGATAAATATTGTGAAACCAATAACAACAAAAAATATGAACGAAGAACTTCAGCAACAACTCAGCCAGATGCAGGCTCAGCTCGATAAAATGGGCAAAAAAATTGCAAAGCTCGAAAACAACCGCAAAGACCAGCTTTCGATTGCCATTGTTTCGGGAGATCTCGATAAAATTATGGCCGGAATGATTATTTCGTTAGCTGCTGCAGCCATGGACACCAAAGTGAAAATTTTCTTTTCGTTTTGGGCATTATCAGCTTTGCGCGATAAGAATAAATCGGCCAAGGGTAAAGATTTTATCTCGAAAATGTTTGGCATTATGTTGCCTAAAGGCAAGAACAAGCTTAAGCTGTCAAACATGAATATGGCCGGGATGGGTCCCATGATGATAAAATAT
>JAGOEF010000178.1 GCA_017997855.1 Bacteroidales bacterium | reverse complement strand
CTAACAGGCGGTATATTTTATTGCCGATACAGTGCGGGTTTCAGCGTTTCTGCATTTAATAAACTTTCGTGTAACTTGACAGGACAGTGCTTCGAAATCGGCAACAAAAACATACCGCCAACCGTTACCAACCTTACTAAACCCTTGATATGAAAAAGATTTCTATAATATGGGTTATTGCAATATCAATCCTGGCTTTACAATGCAAAGCCCAACAGTCGACAAACAGCACCGGGAACGATCTGGCCGACTACCTGAAAAACAACTGGCAGACTCCCGGGGACTATGTCATCAAAAAGTTCGAAAACCACGACATCGTATTCATCGGAGAATACCACAGAATTAAACACGACGTTGACTTAATTCTGTCTTTAATTCCCCTGTTGCAACAAAACGGAATTAATACCTTAGCCATTGAGTTTGGCAATTACGAAGACCAACATCTTGTCGACTCACTATTAAACCTCCCGTTTTTCGACCGAAAATTGGCCAGGCAAATCATCTTTAACAGCAGCCATTTTTGGGGCTACTCCGAATATATCGACATATACCGTGTAGCCTGGGAAGTGAACCATACATCAGCTCTTAATGCAAAAAACAGGTTTCGGGTCGTTAATCTGGGGGCAGTGTACGATCCGTGCAAGGAGGGTGGTGCATGGCGCGACATTGATCCCGATATCTATATGGCCGATGTTATTTTTAAAGAGATTGTCAGTAAAAACATAAAAGCCTTGATATATTCCGGAAATCATCATGCTTTTACCAAATACCACCAACCATTATATGATTTTGATAACGATACATTATACGGATTGAATACCACCCGAATGGGTAACATTATCTATGATTCATTGAACGATAAAGTGTTCAATATTTATTTGCATGCTGCCTGGATATCAGATAAAGGCTGGGAAGAAAAATCTGTGCTGCCTGTAAACGGGGTCATCGACTCCATAATGGCATTATTCAACAATAAACCGGTGGGTTTTGATGTGGTCAACACGCCTTTTGGGAAATTAACAAGCAATAATTCGTATTATGCTTTTGGCCACACCAATTTCACCTTAGATCAGTATTGCGATGGCTACATCTTTCAGAATTCCTTTGCAAGTTATAAACCCATTACCATGGAACCTGATTTCATCACCAAAGAAAATTTGGCGATTGCAAAGAAAAGAATGGCATGTATTGGCCTTGAAAAAGAATATATCGACATGCTGAGTGTTGAAAACGCATGTGAATTATTCTTCGAAGACATCCGAAATCATTTTAAGCATCTGGTAAAGGAATAATAACACAGCCAACACACCCCGACGATTCGCATGAATTACCACTCCATGCGCCATTCAAATTCTCTCTCTCGATGATTTCTGCTCCATACTTATTCCCCATCGGGTCACTCGAAGAAGATTCGGATGAAACGTGCCCACCATCCTCACCATTCCGACATCCCAAAGCCAACACCCTATGAAAAATATTTTTTTCTCAATCCGGTTCACCCGAAGGGCGACCTGATTCCACAGATTCACGCCTTCAGCCATCACCAGCCGCCCATAATTCAGCTGCTACTAACGTTTCCTGCGGTTATCCCTGCCATTATCGAAATTTTTGGCCGGTCTGTCCTCGTCAACTTTTACAACCACCTTTCGGTTTCCTAAAAACATGTCCTTGAATGCGTCGGTTACGATACCGATTTGCGAAGTTTCGAGTTCGAACAGGCAGAAGTTTTTGAATAACTCGATTTTCCCGATTTTCAGTTTAATGCCTCCCGATTCCTTTCTCAGCATTTCGATCAGTACATTCGGGTATAGACCATCGGTACGGCCAATATTGATAAACATTTTGGCATAGCCCTTCTGGGTAATAAATTCATCACCACCGCTTTTGCCTTTTTTCATCTTATCGAGCAGTTCGCCCGATGGCTGCCGGCTGTTTTTATCCTCATACACGTTGATGTCGTGAGTGTTCTTGTAATACAGCAGGAAGCGGTTGAATTCAACCGACACCAGCCTTTTGATCAGTTCTTCCTTATCGAGCCATTCCAGTTTACGATAGACCGATGGCAGGTAAGGTTCAATTTCCTCATGCTCGATATCCACCTTTTCGATGCGGTCGATCAGGTGATACAGTTGTTTCTCGCATACTTCTTTTCCATTGGGAACTTTGGCCTGAATAAAGCTTATTCCGGTGGCTTTTTCAATCATGCGCACCTGCGATTTCTCACGGAGGTTAATAATCACCACCGAAATGCCGGCTTTTCCCACACGGCCCGTACGACCGCTGCGGTGGGTGTAGGCATCTTTATCGTCGGGGAGACTGTAGTTGATTACATGGCTCAGGTTATTCACGTCGATACCGCGGGCAGCCACATCGGTGGCAACCAGAATACGAATATTTTTAATGCGGAATTTTTGCATCACCGTATCGCGTTGCGCCTGCGAAAGGTCGCCATGCAGCGATTCGGCATTGTAGCCGTCGGCCATCAGCTTATCGGCAATTTCCTGTGTGTCGCGGCGGGTGCGGCAAAACACAATTCCGTATATTTCGGGGTAATAGTCCACAATGCGTTTTAAGGCCAGGTATTTATCCTTTGCCTGTACAGTATAACAGAAGTGTCGGATATTTTCGACACCGGTATTTTTATTGCCGATGGTAATTTTAACCGGATTGTTCATGTACTTTTCCGAAATACGGGCAATTTCGGGTGGCATGGTTGCCGAAAACAACAAGCTTTGTATGTTTTTAGGGAGATGTTCCAGAATCCGGTCAACGCTTTCGGAGAAGCCCATGTTCAGCATTTCGTCGGCTTCGTCGAGAATGATGCGTTTAACATGGGATGCTTTCACCACTTTGCGGTCAATCAGGTCGATTAGTCGCCCGGGGGTGGCCACAATAATATGCACACCCTGTTGCAGGGCTTTTATCTGTGCTTCGATGCTGCTTCCGCCATACACGGCCAGAATTTTCAGTCCGGGAATATATTTCGAATAATCTTTCAGATCGTCGGTAATCTGCATGCAGAGTTCGCGGGTAGGGCTGATGATTAGCGTTTGCGGACTATGCAGGCTGATGTCGGTTTGTTGTATTACCGGCAGGCCGAAGGCGGCAGTTTTTCCGGTTCCGGTTTGGGCCAGTGCCAGTACATCGGTTTCTTCGCTCAGCAGGAGCGGTATTACTTCTTCCTGAACCGGAAGTGGCATTTCGAAACCACATTCGGTAATTCCTTTAATAATGTCGGGTTCAACACCCAGTTCTTCAAATGTTTTCATGTTTTCTGTTTGCGACAAACCTGAATTGAATCGGTGATGCCGTCGGGCGGCCTGGTTTGAATTCTGCTATAGGTGTTGTCCGTTTTACTTAATGTGTTTAAATCGGCGGCAAAGGTAGTTATATTATTCGAATATTTATCATGCGATAGTGCCCGTTGAGCAGGAGCGCAAAAAAAGCAGCCTTTTGCAGACTGCTTTGCAACAATATTGATATGTTTTTTTTAGAAAGTGTATCGTACACTCGCGGCAGAACCCCAGCCGAATCCCGCATGGGTAGAACCCATAAAATCCCACATGGGTCTTGCATCAACACTTACCAACAGCGGAACATTCAGGGCATTGAAGTCGAATTCAATCCCTATTTGTCCACCTACAGCCAGACCTATGTACGAATCATCGCCATCCCAGGTGTAGTATCCCACACTAGCACCCGGACCAACATACCAGTTTAGGCCCGACACAATATTCCAGTGCCAGTGGTAAATTCCTGAAAGGTAAAGACGGGAGTGGTTTAAAGCTCCGCCAAAACCCAGATCGAGTTCCAAGCGGTGCCGGTCACCCAAGCCATGCTGATACGAAAGCTCACCTCCATAATAGGTGCCGCCTCCAAGGCGCAACCCAATTGCATGAGGATTTACCTGTGCCTGTGTTGCCATAAATCCTGCAGCTGCAATCACCAATGTCAATAATAGTTTTTTCATCATCAAAAAAATTAGTTTATCATGTAAAAATATATCATAGTAACAAACGAAAATTCTAAATGTTTAAAACAAATTAACCCGATGTAGTTGAAATTGTGATAATCAGATCGTAAAACTTATAAAATTGCTTGTTCTAATCAGGTATTCAGGCCACCAATATGCAATTGTATGCAAATGCTTATTTATTACGAATTAGTTTTATTTTTGTGGAATAATAATACCGATGTTTTATGAAAAGCTACTTTAAAACAAATGTGTTGCCCCACCTGGTGGCTGTATTGATTTTCCTGGCAATATCGCTGGCATATTTTTCGCCCCAGCTAACCGGCAAAAGGTTGAGTATGCACGACTGGAAGGTTTGGCAGGCATCGTCGAAAGAGAAGACCGATTTCAGAGAACAAACCGGTGAAATTACGAACTGGACAAACAGCATGTTTGGTGGTATGCCCACTTACCTGATCAGTACCCCGAAAGAGCACAATATATTTGCACGCATACAGAAAATTATGGGGT
>JAGOEF010000177.1 GCA_017997855.1 Bacteroidales bacterium | reverse complement strand
CGGCTATGTTGTGCCATTCGGTGGTGTCGATCCACTGATCGTCTTTTTTGTACGATTCGGTGGTGGCCACCGTAAATTCTGCTTTGGTGAGTTCGGCCTGGGGGTGCGATATCACAGGGTCTTTACCCAAACGTCCGATTAAAATAACTTTGTTTACATTCATATTCTTGTTTTTTTTAGTGTTTCGGTTTATTCTACCAGGGTCATCTCGTCGATGAGGCGGGTGGCTCCAGCGTATTTGTCAATTACAAAAAGGGCATACCTGATGTCGAGCGAAATGTTGCGGCACATATCGGGGTCATACATGATGTCGCTCATGGTTCCTTCCCAGTTGCGGTCGAAATTTACGCCAATCAGTTCGCCGTTGGCGTTCAGCACCGGGCTTCCTGAGTTCCCACCTGTGGTGTGGTTGCTCGCAATAAAGGCTACGTGCATTTTGCCATCGGCATCGGCATAGCGACCAAAATCTTTTGCATGATAGAGTTCGATAATTTTATCGGGTACATCGTAGTCATAGATTTCGGGGTTGTCTTTTTCGATAATGCCATCGAGGGTGGTAAACCAGTTGTAGCGCACTCCGTCGTAGGGTTTATAGGGTTTTACGTTGCCATAGGTTACCCTGAGGGTGAAGTTGGCATCGGGATAAAACAGGCGATCGGGTTCGAATTCCATCTGGGCTTTCATGTAAATGCGGTTGAGGCTGTCGAGGGTGATTTCGGCATTGTCGATTTCGGGCATGATAAACTCTTTATAATAGTCGATCATTTGCTTGTACATCATGAATACAGGGTCTTTCTCGAGTTTTTTGTAGGATGCCGGTTTAAATTTCGACAGAAAAGCACTGAGTCTGGATTTATCGGTGAAAACGCTTTTTGCAAACGCATTGTTGACCAGTTCTTCGGTAAAGTCGTCGCGTTGTTGTTTTACCTTTTCGAGTTGTGCCATAAACGGGGGCAGGTAGGCATCGGGAACATTCAGGTAGTAAAGGCGCAGCAGTTCTTTCATCACGGCCTTATCGATTTCGGGCTGATAGTCCTTAAAGAATGCGTCGATTCCGGGTTGCAATTGTTTTATCAGCGTTTCGAGGCTTTGCTGATCGTTGCCTGCTTTGGCAGCATCATAGAGCTTGTTGAATTTTGCCGCAAAGCTGATGGCTTCAATACCAAAACCGGCTTCCACAATGTAGTTGTAGGCATGATAGTAAGGTTTAGCACGGGTGTAAACGGCTTCGAATTCGCCCAGCAACTTTCCGTATTTGCGTGTGAGTGTGCGGTTCGATTCGGTCCACCGCTGAAATGCGCGCTCGTATTCTTTCTTTTTGCCCATGGCATCGAGGCGTTTTAAGCCACGTACTTCGCCAATCCATTTTTTCCAACCGTTCGAAATAGAAGCGGCTTTGTTGGCATACTGAATTCTCACACCCCGGTCGCTTTCCATAGCCCGGTTTATGATGTTGAGCCGTGCCTGGCGGAGTAAAATCCGGTTAGGGTCGGTTTGGTTCATGGTCATATCGACGGCAAAGGAGGAGATATATTCTTCGGTACTGCCCGGATAGCCAAACACCATGGTGAAATCGCCTTCCTGTACGCCCTTGAGCGAAATGGCGAAGTGCTTTTTGGGTTTGTATGGGACATTCTCTTTGGCATAGGCAGCGGGTTTTCCGTCGGGTGAGGTGTATACGCGGAATAGGGAGAAGTCACCCGTATGCCGGGGCCACATCCAATTGTCGGTATCGCCGCCGAATTTTCCGATTGAAGAAGGGGGTGCGCCTACCAGCCTGACATCGCGAAACACTTCGTTCACAAACAGGAAATACTGGTTGCCGTTGTAAAAACTTTCGACCAGGGCTTCGTAATGAGTTCCTTTTACGGCTTCATCAGTGATTTTCTTCATGTTTGCGCCGGTAATTGCCAATCGTTCGGCTGTTGACATTTCATCGGTAACACCTTCGAGCACTTTTTCGGTGACATCTTCCATGCGCACCAACAAAGTAACCTTCAGACCCGGGTTCGACAGCTCTTCGTCGTAGCTCTTAGCCCAGAAACCATCGGTCAGATAGTCGTGTTCGAGGCTGCTGTGCCGCTGAATGGTGCCAAATCCGCAATGGTGGTTGGTAATCAGCAGTCCTTTGTCCGAAATCAGTTCTCCGGTGCAGCCTCCGCCAAAGATAACCACGGCGTCTTTCATCGAAGCCTGATTGATGCTGTAAATATCGTCGGGAGTGAGCTTAAAGCCTTTGGCTTTCATGTCGTCGTAGTTGTACTTGGCCAGCAGAATGGGTATCCACATTCCTTCGTCGGCCACAAGCCGGAAACTCAGCAGTATCAGTAATGCAATGGTAATAATTCGCTTCATAATATGTATTTGATTTTAAAACTGGTTCAGGTAGTGATATAGTTTTTGTGTGGGAAGCCCCATCACGTTAAAGTAGGAACCTTCCACCGACTCGATGCCGATAAGTCCGATCCATTCCTGAATGCCGTAAGCGCCGGCTTTGTCGTAGGGCTTGTAGGTTTCGATGTAATGCCTGATTTCGTCCTGACTGAGTGCTGCAAATTTCACCCGGCTGGTGTCGTGGAAACACACGGTTTTGTCGAGGCTGCGCAGGCACACTCCGGTTATTACTTCGTGCCACTGATTGCTCAGTCGTGTGAGCATCTGTGCGGCATCGGAGAAGTCGGCAGGTTTGCCCAGAACTTTGTTGTTGTGCCAGACAATGGTGTCGGCAGTAATGAGTAAACTCAGGTCTTTCAATTCGCCAAAGGCTTTCGACTTTTCATGGGCCAGATAAACGGCAATTTCTTCCTGCTGCAACTGAGCGGGGTATTTCGACTCGTTGTAGTCGATGCGTGCCACGCTGAAAGAAACACCCATCTGCTCCATCAACTGCCTGCGGCGCGGACTTGCCGAGCCTAAAATCACATTGTATTTCTTCCGGTTGTTTGTCATAGTATATTCGATGTAATCACCATCCGTAAAATAATGGCATATAAAATTCCGGTTACCATATTGTATTTCAACAATTTGCTCAACATGGCAAATTCACTTTTGTTTGAGGCAAACAATACCCTGATACCGCAAAACAATACGGGCAGCGATACCAGTGCGGGTATGTACCACAGACTCATGTAGTCGCCAGTCATAAATCCCAGGTTTCTGACAAAGGCAAAATAGGCAAACAGGGTTAGGGTAAAAGCAATAAAGCACAGCAGTGCCACGAGTTGTTTGGTCATTCTTACCCCGATGGCAATGGGGAGTGTGCGGCAATACATTTCATTATCACCTTTGATATCTTCCAGGTCTTTAACAATTTCGCGAATCAGGGTAAATAAGAAGGCAAAAACGGCAAAACCCACACTGAGGTTAAAAACCTGTTTCAGCGCAAAACCCATTGCCGGGATGTAAGCACCCGAAACATGTATGCTGCCGTAGTACATAAAAGCTGAAATCACGAGGGGTACAATTCCTGCGAGAATGGCTACCATCAAATTGCCGGCCAGTGGGACTTTCTTCAGCGATGAGGAATACCACCAGAGTAAGAGCGAGAACCCGACGAACATAAATCCGACCCACCATTTGCCAATCGAAAAGGCCACGGCAAAGCCAAGGGCAATGCCAATAGCGTTGAAAATGCTATGGATAACTATTGCCCAGCGGCGTTTTATTTTCACGCCAATCACTACGGTATCGGGGCGGTTTATGAGGTCGGCCTTGCGGTCGAAGTAGTCGTTGATCACATATCCGGCAGCGGCCAGAAACACAAATGCCATCACCAGAAAAATAAACTGAATGTTGCTGGTGAGTATGCTGTAGCCGTAATACTGCAGTACCGGTTCGCCAACGCCCAGCAGGATGCAGTACATTCTAAGGGCTACAATGACAAGGTTTGGAAACCGTATGAGGCGTAAGAAATTCAGCATAACACAAACGATTCCTCGGTCATCCATTTACCCTGAGTACGCAACACCTGTTCAATGATATCGCGTACACAGCCTTCGCCACCCTTATATTGCGACACATATAGCGAAATGGCTTTAATTTCCTGAGCGGCATCGAGCGGACAGGTTGCCACGCCCACACGCTGCATCACCCGATAGTCGGGCAGATCGTCGCCCATATATAATATTTCGGATGGCTTCAAATTGTGCTTATTCATAAATTCATCAAGCGCCGTGTTTTTATCTTTCACCTGATAATATACGTCGTCGACCCCAATTTTATTGTAGCGTTTTACTACCGCGTCCGATTTCCCTCCGGTGATAATTCCTATTCTGATACCCATGCGTGTAGCCAGTTGAATAACGAAGCCGTCTTTGACGTTGGTGTTGCGCTGAAGTTCTCCATCAGGCTCAATCAGCACCCTGCACGACGACAATACACCATCCACATCGAGAACAATGGCTTTTATATTTTTCAATAACTGTTTGAAATTCAGGCTCTCATCGGGTATCATCAATCTTCCTTTTTATTTGTTTTATACATTTCAAATATACTATTGCTAATGGTTTTAT
>JAGOEF010000176.1 GCA_017997855.1 Bacteroidales bacterium | reverse complement strand
ATTCGGTATATGTTTCGTTGGGCTTTGCCCTCGTCGAAAACATTCTGTATGTGGTGGGTGGCGGAACCTCAACGGCGCTGGTGCGTGCTCTTACCGCTGTGCCGGCACATGCCACTTTCGCAGTAGTCATGGGCTTCTACATCGGCAGGGCAAAATATAGCAAGCGCCATCGTGGCGGATTGTTGTTTGCCGCCCTGGCATCTGCCATTGTGCTGCATGGCATTTACGACTTCATTCTCATGTCGGGGGTTCCCTGGTTCCTTCTCGTATTCATTCCCTTCCTTATCGGGATGTATATTTTTGGATTGAAAAAGCTGAAACAGTTATCGGTGATATCCGGTGAGCAGCTTGCACAAGAAAAACTCGAGAAGGAATTGCTCGAAGCACAGCAATTCGAAGTCACGACCGACACCGGGCAGGAAGGAAGTGCCGACCCGTCCGACAGCAACCAAACCCCAGACCCACCCCATCGCGGATTTGATGCCTGACCCAAAACCTAAAAGATATGCCAATACCCACCACCCGCGCCAAAAACGCTGCCGAAATCCGAATCAACCATACTTTATGCACCGGATGCGGCTTATGCATTTCGGTATGCAAGGACAATAGTATCGAAATAAAAGATGGAAAAGCCACAACCACCGGTAAGTCATTCTTTGGCTGCATAGCCTGCGGACATTGCATGGCGATTTGCCCCACAGGTGCTATCGAAATATACGGGCGCGAACTCAGCCCCAACGACGTATTTGAACTCAAGGGGAAAGTATCTCCCGACATCTACGATGACTTGCTGCGCTTGCTGCAGGGCCGCCGCAGTGTCAGAGAGTTTAAGCCTCAGCCTGTGAGCAGCGAACTCACCGCGAAAATTCTGGAGATGGCTGCAACTGCGCCTATGGGTCTGCCCCCCAGCGATGTGCACGTGGTGGTCTTCGACAGTGCCGACAAAGTAACTGCTTTCACCCGCGATTTCTGCACCGTCCTCGAAGGAATGAAATGGTTTGTTTCCAACTGGTTCTTAACACTGATGCGACCCTTTTGGGGCAAGCAGAACGACGAGATGTTCCGTCAGTTTATTAAACCTGTGTTTCATCTGTACACCGGAGGTATGAAAGAAGGCAAAAACTGGGTAACCTACGATGCCCCGCTGATGTTTTATTTTTATGGTTCTCCCTACACCGACCCTGCCGACCCCATTGTAGCCGCTACCTACGCCATGCATGCGGCAGAAGCACTGGGTCTGGGCACCTGTATGCTGGGCGCCATTCACCCCTTAATTCAATATGGTAAGGCAAGCCGTAAATTACGCGAGAAATACGGCATACGCTATAAAAGCCGCGAGGGCTTATTCCTGATTGTGGGGCATCCGGCTGTGAAATATCATAAGGGACTGCGACGCACATTTGCCGAAGTGCACATGGTGTAAGGGTCGCTTATCATTGGATGGGTATTTGAACAGGCAATCAAGGTTTTCGAACCAGAAGCAGCATAGCACCTGAATCGTCTTTTAAAATAATGCAATCTTCCGAATAGGAAGGCATCATCAATATGTGGAAAACATAGGCTGTTTCGCGATAGGTAAATGCCAGTGAATTGTGATTATAATCAATGGTATAGGCCACTTTTATTGTATCCTGCAAGGTAATAAGGTCAAAACAATTTGCGCTGATATCAAAAATTAACTCCGGTGCCGTAAATTGAATTTCGGACTTCGGGCTGTTGGTGGCTCTGAAACAAAAACTGCTGAAACTAATCGAATTATTTTGCGCTTGCTCTATTACGCAATGCGCATACCAATGCCCCTTAAAATCGACCTGTGCCATGTTTCGTTGGGCTGAAAATAGAAACAGCACCGCGACTACACACCAAATTCTAATTACATTGTATTTCATCTGTATATATTTTAAACTTTTCAAATGGTAAACATACAATAATTTTAGCAAATTCAAACAATAATCTGAGTGTTTTATCACCACAGTTCTACATGATGATTCCTTTAAACGGTTGATTCATCCAATAGTGGAGTGATACGTATTAGTTTGTGTAAAATTGCAAACATCCACCAGCTGATGCAATAAATTTATCTGGAAAAAACAAGGCAAATAATACCGTGTTTCCCGTAGGGAATTAACATCAAAATGCCGGGGTTAATGTCCTACGGACAAAAATTCCTTTTTTACTGCAATTCTATTGTTGTTGAAGCCCTACGGGCTAAATACCATTTCGGGAGCTTGGGTTCGGGGATTTCGATGGCTCAGTTTCATCTCTCCGGGCACCTCGACTCCGCCACCCGCTCGGTGACCGGCTTGGTGACCGGCTTGGTGACCGGCTCGACTTGCTACTACGCTTCATTACGGGTAACTTAATCAGGCTTTGGAACCGTGGTAATAAGATAAATAACTACACAAACCGTGATAACCGCTGTTGATAAAAACGCAACTGAAGCACCGAAACGGAACCAGAGAAGTCCGGTTAACGAACTGGCCAACATGGTGCAAATACTTTGTAAGCCAGTGTATGTTCCAATGGCAGTAGCCGTATCTTTTTTGTCGGCAATATTCGAAATCCAAGCCTTCGATATTCCTTCGGTTGCCGCCGAAAAAATTCCATACAGAAAAAACATGGCAAAAAAGAAATAAACACCTGTGTTAAAGGCCATCCCGAAGTAAACAATCGAAAATAAAACCAGTCCGCCAATAAATATTTTTTTAAGACCAATTTTGTCGGCAAGCATTCCCAACGGAAACCCAAACAAAGCATACACCAGATTGTAGAAAATATAAACTCCGATAACCAGACTATCGCTTAAACCCGCTTCCTTTGCCCGAAGCAACAAAAAAACATCAGAGCTGTTGAATAATGCAAACACCAACAGTCCGACAATAAGCTTCTTATATGCACCCGAACTTTCTTTCCAATATCGTAGAAACGACAAAAAAGAAACCCGTTGCCTGGGTATATTGACCGGTTTTTTCTTCTCTTTTAGAAATAATGAAGCAAAAACAGCCAGCAAACCGGGTACAAATGCCACGAAAATAAGTGTTTTATACTCGTTTGGGTTGAAATAAAGGTATATCAACGCCAACAGTGGACCGATTACTGCACCCAGCGTATCCATGGAGCGGTGAAAACCAAAAACTTTACCCTTTGTTTTTGGTGTTGCTTCGTCCGAAAGTATGGCATCCCTGGCCCCGGTTCTTATACCTTTCCCAAAACGATCGATGGTGCGGGCAAAAAATATCCAGAGAGGGTAAACAAAAACGGCAAGCATGGGTTTTGCAATTGCGCTTAAGGCATATCCCAACTGCACAAAAGGAACCCGCTTAGCCTTGACATCCGAGAGTTTGCCAAAGTAACCCTTACTTAGCCCGGCGGTGGCCTCGGCAATTCCTTCGAGAATACCAATCAACACTATCGAAAAACCAATAGTTTTCAGGTAAAGTGGCATAATTGGATAAAGCATCTCGCTGGCGGTGTCGGTAAACAGGCTAACCAACGATAAAACCCAAACTGTACGCGTAATATATTTCATCTGTAAGTAATTTATTGGCCTGATGAAACATCGCTTAATTAAATATTCATCATGCTTGATTTCATACGATTAATAATTTCGTGTTAAACTCATTTTCATTAAACTAACAATTCGTCAAAACATTTCTGCAAAACCACCAGCTTATGCATTAAATTTATCTGGGAATTTGCCCCAACTCATCTATGAAGGAACTAAAATACTTGAGAATGCTTGAATTCTTATCCGATATAAACGCTTCGGTAGCATCATATTTTTTATTGAATGCGGTGAGTTTGCAGCGAACAATTTTGTTTTCGGAAAAATAATAATGGTTTTCATCGTCGGTGCTCAAAGGCAGCTTCGACAGATCGGTGTTTCCATTCTTATCGGTATGACTCTCGATATACAGGGCAAGATTATCGGGCTCCTGAATTACCGAAACTGACTCGCGAACAAATATCAGGCTGTCGTTTTCGAGATAAAAACACAGTTCGCAATACGCCAGTGCAACAGCCAAATCCGACTTAATTAACACCAGATGCTGATTCCGGTAATAGCCGGTTAACACACCACCATACAGCGACCTCTCGGGATAGGTCTTTTCAGTCAGTTCGTTGCGGGCAAGCGCTTTATCAATGGTACTGACATATTTATCGATGTGCTTCTTTTGCGAAACCTGTAGCTCAAAATTGGTTGAGAAAAAAATCAATATTACGGCCAATTGCGTTGCGATCATGATAAAATCAGTTTCATTGCAGCGTAAATAATTGCTGTGTAAATTTATCAAATTGATAACAAAAAACAATATCCCAAACCAACATCGGTAAACCAGAAAAAGTGGGAAGAATTGCATGTAACATAAACTCAATAAAACTTACAGAATCACCTGATTTTTGCGAAATTGCCAAAGCATTGTAATAAGCTTGCTGATTTTCGAAAACTACCGTTACAACCGGCAACCAGGCAAATAATTTGTCACACAGCGCATTTGATAATGCTTGTCACTTT
>JAGOEF010000175.1 GCA_017997855.1 Bacteroidales bacterium | reverse complement strand
GTAGTAGCGTATATTTGAAACAGCAATTCCCAGTTCTTCCTTTACTTCCCTGTGGACGGTTTCTTCGGGAGTTTCGCCCACATCAACATATCCTGCTACCAGCGAATAGCGGCCCGTACTAAAGCCCGTGCCTCGTGCCAGCAAAATATGGTCACCACAGACAATGGCTACAATCACAGCCGGAGATATGCGTGGATATACACTGCGATTACAGGCACTGCATACCATTGCCCTTTCTGATTCGCTATGCCGGGTTGAAGAACCACACACACCACAATATTGATTCGCCTGATACCAATCGCGTAAATGAATGCCGGCAAGACAAATCCAGGCTGTTTCGGCCCGTTGCGTCGTTCTGAAAAAACCAATATCGGTAAATCTGAATCCCGATGGAGGAATGTCGATTTCAATATTGGCCAAAAAACATGGATTATTGTCAACCCGAAACAGATAAATAAAAACCGATGTTCCGACCAGCAAATGAATATCGTTGAATATAGGAAGCTCCGGTTCATCACCACCATCCTTAAGCAAAACCGAATTGCCCGAAAAAATCAGAATAAAATTATCGGGTTCCGGCACAGAACACGGGCGGAAGCTATTATCAAAATGATGTGGAAGAATTTCGTGAATCATATCGAATGGAATAATCAAAAAATTACCTGCGAAGATACTACTCCGTGAGCATAATTAAAATGCAAAGATTATTATTTAAAAATAACCGGTATTGGGAATGTCCATTCTAGTAGTACTGCACTCCCTTCCTAAAAATATTTTGGGTAAACTATTCGGCTTTCGTAAAAAACAGTATTTTTATGATAAATTTAATTCAACTATGAAAACACTACGATTTATCAGTATTGCCATCATATTGCTGATTATAGCCCCTCAGCTCAGGGCTGACCAGTTGCAATGGATTTCGAAAGATCAGGCCGATGCAGTATTGCAATACTTCAAGATGGCAAAAATAAAGCAGGGCATACTTTGGTGTGCATGCTGCGACAACGATCCGAAAGTAAAAATCAAAATTAAAAAAGTCGAAATGCGTTATACCGGCACAGGCGATTACTACGAAATTGTGCTTACCGGTAAACTAAGCACCGGTGAAAAGTTCAGCGGGGCCATCGATTTGGCCTATTTCCATATCAAATCAGAAAACATGGCCTATGCACTGGGGTATGTAATGCAATTTGACTGTGACCCCTGTACCGGACCATTTGCATGGAGCGAGGTGAAATAAGTCGAAAAACGCATCTGCTTGTTTGCCTTTTCGATTTCTATATGTATTTTTGAGCACGTGTTGTGACTGATTTTTATTAGAACCTATTTGTATGGCATTATTCAGCAAGTTATTCGGCTCTGACAATCAAAGCCTGAAAGACAAGCCCGGGCAGGCTACGTTCAAACCCGGCCGTTATGTCGATATCAACAAAACCAAAGAGCAAACCGAATATTGGGACAAAGCCAAAAGCGATTTTGAGGCCAAGCGTTATCTCGATTCGTTTTATAATTTGTGCCTTTATATGAAAGACCCCGAAACCGAGAACCTCGAAGTGTCTCGCAGTTCGGTAGCGGTTGACTTTGCCCTAACACAGGGATCAAAAATCATTAAAGGCCGTGCCACCGAAAACATGGTATCGGCTGAAACCCGGATTGCCCGCTACGAAAAACCCAACATTGCCTTTCTGCGCAAACTGATGAACCTGAACTATGTATTGCAGTACAACCGCTTTGCCATAAAAGACAACATCATCTATCTGAAATTTACCAGCAAAGCCATTGATGCATCGCCCAATAAGCTTTACTATTCGCTGCGCGAACTGGCGCTGAAAGCCGACAAACTCGACGATGTACTGGTGAATGAGTTCGACATGCTGAAGCCCATAGATGTTTCTCATATCGAGATGCCACCACAAAAAACGCTGGATGTTCAATATAAATATATGATGCGCTGGATTAACGACGACCTTGAGCGGATTTCGAAACTCAACGAAGACCGCATGGCCGGTGCCATATCGTATATCCTCCTGGCATTGCTCTATCGACTTGACTATTTACTGGTACCGCAGGGCAGTGTATTGAACGACCTCGAAAAAATCAACGGTATTTTCACCGCCAACGACGGAAAAACCAATATTGAGCGAAACCGGCTGATGATTGACGAGTTTAAAAAACTGGCTGCCAAAACCAAAGAAGACATCACCCGTGAATTTTATCCGGTGAAAACGGTTTTTGGATATGTAACCGGAACCAGTCATAAAACATTTTACGAGTTTTTGCTGGAGCAATTCAAAAATACAGGCTGGTACTACGACAACCGACACGATGATGTGGTTACCAATATTTATGAATACAGCATGGGATATTCGCTGTTTAATTACGGTCTCTACCCGGCTACTTTCGAATTACTGAAACTGGCCTATCAGGTAAAAGAAAGCGATTACTTTGCCGAAATGGGTTGCGCAACAACCTATTACACCACCTCGACAGCAAAGTTCAATGGTTCGGCTATCGAAAAAGAAGTCAACCGAATTATCAATAAGTACAAGAAAGACTTTCCGAAACTGGCTATGCGGATGAATCTGGTGAAATACAAGGATATGAACGAATTTTTGTACACCTACCTGAACGAAATCACCTATTTAAACTATTCAAAGTAACAAGGTCATGACAAATATATACGAGCATTTCAAACACGTAATAATACAGATTGCCACACCCTTTGGCAGTGGGACAGGTTTCTACAACCGGCAGCACGATTTGTTCATCACCAACTTTCATGTGATTGATGGTTGCGACGAAGTATTAATCAGTGGTCGCGATTTTAAAAAAACTACCACCCGTGTTTTATATTTCGACCCGCTGTATGATCTGGCTTTCCTCGAAGTTCCCAAGGGCATCCACATCGAGGCAGCCGAACTGGCCAAGGACGCAGTTACCGAAGGCGACAGTATTATAGCCATTGGTCACCCTTACGGATTGAAATACACAGCTACCAAAGGTATTGTTTCGAAGGCGCAACGCTATTACAACGAAATTGCCTACATACAGATTGACGCTGCAATAAATGCCGGCAACAGTGGTGGACCACTTGTGAATATGAACGGCGAAGTAGTGGGCGTTAACACGTTTATTATTGCTGAGGGCGAAAGTCTGGGCTTCTCTTTGCCGGCAAGCTACGTTATAGAATCGCTCGACGAGTACTCGCGTCTGGAGCGAACCAAAGCGGTACGTTGCAAATCATGTAAAAAAGTTCTTACCGAAAGCAATATTGACGGCCATTATTGTCCGAACTGCGGAACCAGTATAAGCTCCGACATATACAATCCCAAGGAATATGTTCCGGCAGGCGCGGCGCAGAATCTCGAAAAAATGATTGAGAAACTGGGGCGTAAGGTTAAGGAAACCCGCGTTGGATTCAATGTATGGGAAATGGAAGAAGGCAGCGCAACCATCAAGTTGATTTACAACAGCGAGAACCGCTTTATTGTGGCGGACGCCTGGCTGTGCAACCTGCCGAAAGAAAATATTATGCCCATTTATGAATATATGCTTCAGGAGAACTACGACAACGAAGGACTGGTTTTTAGCGTAAGTAACCAGAATGTATTGCTCTCGTTTATTTCGTATGAAGACGACCTGAGCCTTGAATCGGGTGTTGAACTCCTGAATAATCTGATGTCGAAAGCCGATTACTACGATGATATTCTCATCGAAAAATTCGGTGCGCAGAAAAGAATCAACGAGGACGACTAGAAGGTCATTTATTATCGCAGACTAGCCCCTAATTCCTTAGTAAATGCCATAACCAAACGCTGCATTACCTTGTCGATGTCTTTATCGGTAAGGGTCTTTTCGGTATCCTGCAAGGTAAACCTGATGGCATACGATTTCTTGGCTTCCGGGATATTTTTTCCCTGATACACATCAAACAAATCAACCTGTTTCAGTAGTTTACGCTCGGTGGCAAAAGCCAATTTTCGGATATCATCGTAAGCCACCTGATCGTCGAGCAACAACGCAAGGTCGCGCTCCACTTTTGGAAATTTAGGAAGCAATTCCACTTTTGTTCGGTGTTTACGGATGGTTTTCAGCACAGCATCCATATCAATCCGGGCATACAATACCTCCTGCTCAATGTCGGTGAACTGCAGCACTTCGTCGCAAACCGTTCCGGCAACAGCCAGACACTGCTCATTGCGGAAATAAGCAATGCTATTCTGCAGTGTATTACTTTCTAGTGGCTTAATTGTCATCTCAGCAGCATTTACTCCTGCCCTTTTCAGGATGGCCTCTATGTATCCTTTCAATGTAAAAATACCGGTTTTCCGTTCGTTGTCGTTCCATTGCGCCAGGCGCTGATTTCCAGTAAGCCATAAACTCAGGCAGTTGGTTTCGCGGTAACGTTGACCCGGTTTATCTTCTTCGCCCGGAAACAGATGATATATTCTGCCGAATTCATACAGCTTCATGTCGCGGGTACGGAATTTCAGGTTACGCGAAATACTTTCGAGACC
>JAGOEF010000174.1 GCA_017997855.1 Bacteroidales bacterium | reverse complement strand
CGCAGGTAATCAGCATACAGCCCAAATGGATACAATTTATTGCCCATGCCCACACAAATCCGTACTCAACTTCTCACAATAATTTTGTAAGCGACCAGAGTTCTCTCGACGCAGAGGTTGTAGTAGAGCTTCCCTTGTGGGGATATATCGACAATTTTCATGCACGCGATACCGCCGAATTTGATTTCGATGATATCTATGGAACAGCTAAAATAATCAAACGGCTTGCCGTGCGCCTTGATATGCATAACGGGTTTCCGGTAGAGGGCCATGGACAGATATATTTCCTCGACGAGAACTATATGGTACTCGACTCGTTGCTGCAATCGGTTCAGGACAGGATTATACCAGCGGCAACTGTTGATGCAAATGGCAGGGTTATCGATTTTGCCGACAAACTAACGATTATCGAAATGACCGATGATAAAATCGAAATGATAAAAAACACAAAGTATATTATATACGAAGGGCACACCAATTCATCGGAATATACATCGCATAAGCTGGTTAAGGTCTATGGCGACTACCGAATGAAATTCGATGTATCGTTTGAGCTTGATCTCGGGGTAAATGTTGATATTGACACTTTAAATAATTAAGGCCATGAAACGCACATTTATTATCGCTGCTTTTCTGCTGATGGCCGGTATAGTGTCGGCACAACAGAACTTCACCCTCTTCTATATGAACCGGGTAATGCAAAGCAAATGGGTAAATCCGGTAAGCGAAAACACCTATTCGGTAACTATCGGTGGCTTAATTGTACCGCTTTTCGGCCAGGTTCCGCCGGCAATGCACTTCAATTACGCCAACAATGCCTGGATGTATAACGACATTTTTCATAAGGGTACAGGAAATAAGGCCGATTCGCTGGTTTTCGACCTCGACAGGATGATGGACAACGTTCACAAGAAAAATCACTTCCGTTTCGAAAACGACATTGAATTATTCAGTCTGGGTATTAACTGGGAAACCATGTATCTTTCGTTATCGCTTAACGAAAAAATTCATTATGGGGTGACTCTCCCCGGCGATTTGATTCACCTGATGGCATACGGTAACCGCCCCTATTTCGATATGAACAAACCCATTGACCTGAGTGGTTTTAATCTGAATTTTCTCCACTATCATGAGTTTGCCATTGGATTATCGGCAGTTGCCAACGATAAAATCCGTCTGGGTGGCCGGATGAAACTGTTGTTTGGTCTGGCAAACATCAGCACCAGCATCAACAATTTTTCGTTGTACACCAATCCCGACAACGTATATATGACCGGGGTCACCGATATGACAATACACGCTTCACAACCCATTCCGGTGGAATATATATACTATGAAGACGGCGACAGTGTTGACTTCAACATACCCGAGAATGCCGGAGATTACTTCCAACCCCTGAGCTATTTTGCCAATCCGCGCAATTTTGGGTTTGCTTTCGATTTGGGAGCCAGTTACGAAATTAACCGCCAGTGGTCGGTATTTGCCAGTGCAACCGACATTGGACTGATTACATGGAATACCAATCCATTCAATCTGGTCAGTCAGGGAAGCTTTCTCTTCAAAGGCATGCAGGTACAGTTTTGGAACGATTCGCTCACCCTGGAGCAATCAGCCGAAGAGCTGGTCGACTCGGTACTAAACACATTTCATTTTGAATCGAACAACTATAGTTATGTGACAATGCTTCCGAGCAATATATATATTGGCGGAATGTATAAATTTAAAAACAAGTTACATTTTGGAGCCCTATACCGTGCCGAACTGTATAAAAAAAGCCTGTTATCGTCGGTTACCCTTTCGGTAAACTCCGACTTAACCCGCTGGTTCAGTGCGCACCTGAGTTATACGATTGCCAACAACAACTTCGCGAATATCGGTCTTGGCATATCACTTCGGGCGGCTATTTTCCAGTATTACATAGTTACAGATAATCTGATAGGCTGGATATGGCCTCAGAAATCTCAGAATTTTAATATCAGAATGGGATGTAATCTGGTGTTTGGCTACAAGCAACGTCCCGAATCAAAAATCTATTACTAAGCAGGCATGTCATTTTAATACGGGAGAATGTTGAGAGTAAGCAGAAGCGAAATCCATGCAAATATTTATTTTGCCGGGCTGCTGGTAATTGCGGCAGCGATGTCGTTTTCGATATATATTACCAGTGTAGCGCACTTCATTATTATTGCGAATTATCTGGCCGAAGGACGCTATGCCGAAAAGCTGCGGACCTTATGGTCGCGAAAAAGCATATTGCTATTTTTGATGCTCATTGGGGTTCACTTCGTCTGGTTAATTAACACATCCGACTTTGCCTATGCCATCAACGACATACGGATAAAACTTCCGTTGCTGGCATTACCGATAATTGTCGGCACAAGCAAAGCGCTAACTTACAAACAGATAAAAATACTGCTCTTGGTTTTTGCTGCTGCCATACTGGCAAACACGCTGATTGCAAGTATTATTATGCAAACCACAACCATAAAAACAGGCGCAGACGATTTCCGCGATGTCTCATTTTTTGTCAGCCATATACGCCTTTCGCTGATGATTGTGCTCAGTATATTTATTTTACTTTGGTTTATCATCAACCGAAAAACCAACTCGCGCTTTGAATTTACTGCCTACCTGCTGGTTTCGGCCTGGCTTGTTGCGTTTCTTCTCATCAGCCAGTTTTTTACAGGCATTGTACTGCTTTTTGTGGTCGGCACCTGTTTTATTTTGTGGCGAATTCTTAAGTTAAGCAATCGCTGGATGAAAATTACCGCTTTTTCGTTTACCGGGTTTGCTATACTGTGCATCTCAGCAATGGCATTTCATCAGATAAAAAGCTTTTACCACCCTCCTGTGCGAAACATGAATCAGGTTCTGAAACAGACTGAAAACGGAAACTGGTATTACCATGACCGCAATTCGCGGGTAACCGAAAATGGCAACCTGGTATATGTCGAAATCAGTGAACTGGAATTGCGGCAAGCCTGGGAACAGCGGAGCCGTTTAAGCATCGATTCGCTCGATTCGCAGCACCAGCCTGTAATACACACCCTGATTCGTTACTTAGCGTCAAAAGCTTTACCCAAAGATGCAAAAGCCGTGATGTCGCTGAGCGATCAAGAGATTATGGCCATCGAAGATGGAATTCCTAATATTCGGTTTATCGATGGAATAAACTTTTCTGACAGGATATATCAGTTTATCTGGCAAATTGACTTCTATCTGAAAGAAGGAAATCCCAGTGGACATTCGCTAACCCAACGCATAGAATATGTGAAAGCCGGCATGCATATTCTGAAGTCGAATTTCTGGACAGGTGTTGGTACAGGCGACCTTCAGATTGTGTTCGACCGGGCATACAACGAAATTCACTCAAAACTTGAAAAACCATTCAGGCACCGTGCCCACAATCAGATATTGACATTCTATATTGCTTTTGGTGTGGTGGGAGCCACCCTTTGCCTGATAGCCATGTTTTTTCCGATTATCATCGAACCCAAAAACACCAAGTATTTCATCAGCGTTTTCATAATTATCGCCCTGATCTCGATGTGCAACGAAGATACCCTGGAAACAGCCACGGGTTCGGCATTTTTTGCGTATTTTTACTCTTTATTTCTTTGGGGATTTCAAGGATTCACGACCAACGAAAAATAACATGGAAAAATCTCATGCTGAATTTCTGAAAATGGCCATTCAGATTGCTACTGAAAATATAAACGGCGGAGGAGGTCCGTTTGGCGCTGTGATAGTGAAAAACAATGAAGTTATTGCTACTTCGGGCAACAGTGTGAGTCTCGACAACGATCCCACCGCACATGCCGAGGTTAATGCCATTCGTAAAGCAGCAAAAAAACTGGGAAGCTTCGAATTGACCGGCTGTACCATATATTCCAGTTGTGAGCCTTGTCCGATGTGTCTGGGCGCCATATATTGGGCGCGAATTGAAACCCTCTATTTTGCAGCGACCCGCGACGATGCCCACCGTGCAGGGTTCAGTGATGCCTTTATTTATAACGAAATAAATATCCCTCTCAGCCAACGTTCGGTTCACACCATTCACTTACCGACCGACAATGCATTGCTACCCTTTATAACATGGGACGAAAACGAAAGTAAAACCCTGTATTGATGCGCCTCTCCGCAGATTTCTTTATTCAGGATGCCGAAAAGCTGGCCCGCGAACTGATTGGTAAAGTATTAATCCGCACATTCGCTGATGGCCACGAAATGTCGCTGATGATAACCGAAACCGAAGCCTATACCGGGGAACACGATTTGGCCTGTCATACCAGTAAAGGCCGTACTGCCCGCACTGATCCGATGTATCACCGGGGCGGAATACTGTATGTTTATCTCGTTTACGGAATGTATCAGATGCTGAATGTAGTAAGCGGCCCCGAAGGCTTAGGTCAGGCCGTGCTGATACGGGGAGCCGGTAAATTCGATGGTCCGGGAAAACTCACCCGTGCTCTGGCGATAGGATCAGACTTCAACCGCGAGTGCTTACTTGTTTCGACACGTATACGC
>JAGOEF010000173.1 GCA_017997855.1 Bacteroidales bacterium | reverse complement strand
AGGTTGGGGGTTCGAGTCCCTCCGGGTTCACTCAGACAAAGACAGTTGATTTTTTCACTGTCTTTTTTTTATTCCCGGAGAAGGACGAGAAGTTTATCCCGATGAAGCATGATGGCGAAGATAGATTCCATGAAACAGATTTTTTAAGAGTGAGTGTCAGTGTGAGTACGGAGTTTTGAAGAGGGAAGTCCCTCCGGGTTCACTCAGACAAAGACAGTTGATTTTTCACTGTCTTTTTTTATTCCCGGAGAAGGACGAGAAGTTTATCCCGATGAAGCATGATGGCGAAGATTGATTCCATGAAACAGATTTTTTAAGAGTGAGTGTCAGTGTGAGTACGGAGTTTTGAAGAGGGAAGTCCCTCCGGGTTCACTCAGACAAAGACAGTTGATTTTTTCACTGTCTTTTTTTTATTCCCGGAGAAGGACGAGAAGTTTATCCCGATGAAAAAAGATTTCATTTCGCGGCAATTTTCATATTAAAAGCAAGATTGTTTTATCACATTAAAAAAAGAGAGAACAATCATGCAATATTCCACATATATTTGCATGATAAAGCATAACATGGTATGCACAAAATACTGAAAGACCTGCTTAAAAAATATGCACTGGCTTTGCTGGCAATAATTGGTGGCTTCATTGTTATTTTATCATTAATACTTTCCGTAGAATCGAGAGCTAACCATGGATCGATACACAGTTTTTTTGAAGTTTTCTGGTACGGCATAGTTACCCTTGGCGGCGTAGGATATGGCGATTTCACGCCAGTAACGTTTACAGGAAGATTACTGGGAATGCTATTGGTAATTTGCAGTATTGTTATGATTGCAGTTTTCACAAGTCAGTTAACCAACGAAATCCGTAGAATAATGGAAGATAAAAAAATGGGCCATTATGGCACCAAAATGAAAGGCCATTTTGTAATTATTGGTTGGGACGCCTTTGCAGCCAATGTGGCCGAATGGGTTGCCGATGCAGGCAAAGAGCTTGCAATTATTACCAACAATCCGGCTGATGTTGAAATAATATACAACAAATTCGGCAATAAAATTGTATTTGTATTATTCAGTGATTTCGACAAACCCGAGCGATTTGAGTTGGTGAACATCAGAGAAAGTACCTCGGTTTTCATTAATTTTACCGAGGACTCTGAAACCCTGGTGCATCTCATCAATGTGAAAAGAAAATACCCTGAACTCAACTACGTGGCCTCATTGAATAAAGCGGAATTAAAAGACACTTTTCACGCCGCCGGAATCACGTTCAGTGTGAGTAACAACGAAGTGGCTTCGAAACTGGTGGCCAGCTACATTTTCGAACCCGACGTGGCCAACTTCACCGAAGATATTATGGCATCGGCACATGCCAACGACGACTACGATATGGTGGAGTATGCCATCCATTACAAGAACCCATACGTTGACAAGGACTATTTTGAGGCTTTTCTCGATCTGAAAGAAAAATACAATTGTGTTTTACTGGGGATCAGCCGCGAAATAAACGGCAGTTTCAACATTATAAAAAATCCCCGCAAAGGTGAAAAATTAATGACCGGCGATTACGTAATTATGCTGGCCGATGGTTCGGCAAAGCCCGAAATCGAAAAATTATTTGGCGTAAAAGAAGGTCGCTGCATCAAAAAGACGAACTGCTCCTGATATACTCAAATAAAGTTGCGAGTGTTTTTTCGTCGGGTTCTTCCTCTATCGAATCGAGTTCGTGGCTGAGTTCTCCCAACAGCGGTTGATTGGCATCGTAGAATAGCAGCTCCGGCTTACTTTGATTATCAACCAGTAATACAAGCGTAGAGTTTTCTGTCATAGGCTCCCTTAATTTTTATTTTATAACGCCACATTTCACGAATTATTATTAGCATCACATATTTTCTTTAAGAATTTTAAAATGATTTACCTTTGTATTCGTTTCTAATGTAAAGAATAGCATGATCAGAGACCATATAAACGCTGTGTTGCTCACCATTCTGGTGCACCTGCTTATTGTGGTGGTTGCCCTGCTGCTGCAAATTAGAACCGAAGTGCGCCACATCGAAACACCATTGATTATCGACCCCGAAACCTTTGTGGAAGAAGTTGAAGAAAACGAAAATGAAAACGAAGAACAAACCATCGAAGATGCCGACGTCGAAAAGTTCCTGGCCAATATGACGGCTGCCGGGTCGAACTACAAAGGTGTAAACGAAAACCTGCGCGACAACAAAGACCTCAGCATGGATGAAATCCGTAAAATGTATGAGGAAGAAATTCTCCGCGAGAAGTATGGCGACGATTACGAGGCACATAAGAACCCCACTCCGGGCCCTTCCGACGAAAACGACGTCCGTCCGGTTACAAATCCCGACAATAAAACAAATCAAACCATCGACAACAGCAATCGCCCCTGTCTCGTAAAAGCCATACTCGACGACAACAGCCGGGCAACCCGATACCTCCACATCCCGGTGTTTACGTGTCGTGGAAGTGGTACCGTCGAAATTGGCATTACCATCTCACAGGAAGGAAAAGTTACCTCCACCAAACTTTTAAGTGTGTCAGCCACAGCCGACAAAGATTGTCTGGTGGAAGCAGCCAGCTCGGCAGCAAAGAAGAGTCGTTTTGCCATTGTCGCCGGTAAAACCCAGCAGGGCGGCAAAATTATCTACACTTTTATGACCCAGTAAAAACTTAACACACTTTTTTATTCTTCGTTTACGATAATTGCTATTTTTACACCTCAAAACAAAAACGAACGCTTATGATACCCGAAAAACTGACAGCGTATTTCGAAAACACCATTAAAGATCATTGGGACCAGATTGCCCTGAGGGACTACGATAATGGAGAAAAAACCTATGCTGATGCCGGAAATATCATCCTGAATCTGCACGAATTATTCCGTAATAACAACATTCAGAAAGGCGATAAAATAGCCCTGATTGGTAAAAATTCGGGCGACTGGGCCTGCATTTATCTGGCTACAGTTACCTACGGTGCCGTGATTGTACCCCTATTGCAGGATTTCACCCCCAACGACATTTACAATCTGGTGAATCATTCCGACTCAAAGCTTTTGTTTATTTCTGATTTTATTTTCAATAAACTAAAGCCTGATGTTTTCACCCAGCTCGAAGGCATTTACCAACTCGAAAACTACAAGCTACTCCACTCCTACACCAACCAAAGCGCGACTTATTCAGCCAAAGAACAAGGCATCGGGCTTGCCGATTTCAAGCTAGAGCAAATCGATAATGGTGAACTGGCTGCCATTTTATACACATCGGGTACTTCGGGAAATCCCAAAGGCGTTATGCTTACACACAACGCTCTGGCCGCCAATATACGCTACGCCCGTGCCAACATGCCACTGCGTGCCGGCGACAGAATTGTATCGTTTTTGCCACTTGCCCATAGCTATGGTTGTGCTTTCGAATTTTTATATCCTTTCACCTTAGGATGCTCCATTACATTCCTCGGTAAATTACCGGCACCACAGGTAGTTATCAAAGCCTTCAACGAGATAAAACCCCGGCTGATACTCAGTGTTCCGTTGGTAATGGAAAAAGTGTACAAATCGAAAATTAAACCTCAGCTGCAAAAACCCCTCATCGGTTTTATGAGCAAGATTCCATTGCTGAACAAAATTGTGTACAACAAAGTTAAAAAAGGCCTTTCAGCATCGTTTGGCGGTGAGTTTATGGAAGTGGTGATTGGAGGCGCCAAACTCAACCGCGAAGTTGAAGTTTTTCTGCGTAAGATTGGCTTTAATTTTTCGATTGGCTACGGTATGACCGAATGCGGCCCCCTGATTACCTACGACGGTTGGAAAACAACACGCACCTTCTCTGCCGGTAAGGTGGTCGACACACTCGAAATCAAAATCAATTCCGATAATCCTACAAAAAAAGTGGGCGAAATTATGCTTCGAGGCGAAAATATAATGCTCGGATACTACAAAAACGAGGAAGAAACCTCGAAGGTTTTCACCGAAGACGGCTGGATGCGTACCGGTGACCTCGGGCTGCTCGACGAAGATGGATACCTTTATATTAAAGGTCGTAGCAAAAGCATGATTCTGGGCGCATCGGGCAAAAACATTTATCCCGAAGAGGTGGAAGCCAAACTGCAAAACCTGCCCCTTGTAAACGAATGTGTGGTGGTTGGACGTCAGAACCAGATTGTAGCGCTGGTGTACCCCGACCAGAGCATCATCGAAGAAAAGGCGCTTACTAAAGAAGAACTCGAAAAAATCTTCAGCAACTATCAGCAGGAAGTCAACAAAGACCTGCCCGGATATATGCACATTCAAAAAATTGTGTTGAAAGAAGAAGAATTCGAAAAAACACCCAAGAAAAGCATTAAGCGCTACCTATACGAATAATCCGAATTACCCGGCTTATTCATCCTTCTGCATGTATTCGATAAACTGAAGCGTGAATTCATGGTGGTTGGCCAGCCTGAAATACAACACATCGTTCAACTCCACCACCGGGAAACGCACCGAATACCCCATCCCTTTCACGGGTAAGGCATTGTAGATTT
>JAGOEF010000172.1 GCA_017997855.1 Bacteroidales bacterium | reverse complement strand
TGGCACTTTATATGGCGATATGTGCGGAGCCATTTCGGTGCTGGGCGATGTCTATAAAACCGATGTGTATGCTTTGGCCCGCTTCATGAATCGGAACAACGAAGTGATACCCCTGAATATCATTACCAAAGCACCCAGTGCAGAGCTTCGTCCCGACCAGAAAGACAGCGACAGCCTGCCGGAATATGACACGCTCGATGCAATTTTGTTCGGTTATATCGAACAGAAGAAAACTGCATCGGAACTCATCGCTGAAGGTTATAATCCTGAAACGGTGAATAAAACCATCCGGCTGGTCAATGCAAACGAGTTCAAGCGTTTTCAGGCACCACCGGTAATTCGTGTTTCTTCAAAAGCTTTTGGTTTTGGCCGGCGGATCCCACTGGTTGCCCGATATTAAAACAAAAAACCGGACATTCCGGTTTTTTCTGAGCCACCCACGGGATTTGAACCCGCGACCTGCTGTTTACGAAACAGCTGCTCTACCGCTGAGCTAAGGTGGCAAAATGTGGTGCAAAAATACATGAATTTGCGAAGTCCGCAACAAAAATTACAAATTTGCATTGAGTGCAATCAATTTGCTGTTCAAATCGGGAGCATACCGCCTGCACTGCGCAGCATACGTGCGGGCTTCGTCTAAACGATTTTGTGTTACCATAATCTCGGCGAGATACAAATAGGCATACCCAAGATCCTTTGAATTTTGCAGCCATAAGTCTAAAATATGCTCATCAAAACGTATCATGCTTTCGGTTTTGGACGAATTCCTGAGCATCGCTTCAAAAATCCTTATGTTTGCAGTATCGTTGTCGTTATTGGCAACCTGAAATGCATTAAAAACGGCTTCATCATAGTAATGCTCCAACGATTTTGTAAGTTCAACAGATTCCTGAATAAGTCCTATAGCCAGACTGTCGTTTCCCATCAGAAAGGCCATGTAGCCCGCTTTACGGTGAATATAACTTCCTCCGTTTCCGGTTTCGATGGCTTTCAGATAAAATTCAAAAGCTTTTTCGGGTTGCTTTTTTCTTTCGTAAAGTTCACCCATGTTCATGTAAAATATTTCTATACGGTAATCATTTTTAAAAATATCTCCCAATTGCAAAAAGGTCTTCTCAGCATTTTTATAATCGCCCATATACAAAAAAGCAATCCCCATATTTCCCAATGCATCGTAATTGGTTGAATCAACCGAAAATGCAAATTGATAATTCACCACTGCGTCTTTATATTTGCCCGCATACATCAGTTTATTTCCTTCTTCAAGGCTGGCATTTGATTCTACCCGACGACCCGGTTTCGAGATTTCTACCAGCCAGACCGGCTGAATAAGGGTGGTGATGGCAAAAAGAATAATAATTATCCAAATGAATGCGACTACATATAAGACATACCTGTCGACTTTTGGATTAGCTTTCGAAGTATTTGCTGAGTGCTTCATCGTTATTGATTATGAATAATAAACAGCACTTTTTTATTCTCTGAAATAAGCAGGTTGTAATGCTTTATTGCATCCTGATTTTTTAATCTGATAACCTGGTAAACTGTAGATTTAAATAAGTTGGGCTTAAATTCGAAAATACGTTGTTCGTTGAACCCTTTTCCACCCTCACCCTTGGTTCCGGTTGCCAATAATAAAATATTCGGATTTAAATCATCAAGTTTTTGTTTGTCGCGAAGTAAAAACTGAGATTTCTTGTCAACCGGTCGAAAACCTCCCTCAGGATAAATCATCAGGTCGAAATACACAAACGGAATTCCCTTATAAATTATAATATTGTCGCTGTACCTCTTTACTCTTGCATTCCCGGTAAATTGGGCAACAACAAAATACAAAGCCAGAGCCGCTGAAATAAAACCAATGGTATACTTTAAAAAGCGGTTGTTCCCGAGGTGAATTAAAACAAAAATGAGCCCGAAAATCAAAATGCTTATTAAAACAACACTTTTCCAGTATTCCGCTGAACTTAACAGTGACGCGATTACCAATAATGTATAGGCAAGTACCATCTCGAAGAATAATACAGTAAAGGGGTTCTTCAGATAATCTTTAAGTTTTTTATGGCGGATTCTAAAAGGCTGTAAAAAACCGTATTCGAAATATACGAAATAAATACCGCACTGCCCTATAATAACACCCCACATATCTTTACCCACATCCGATAAATCGAACACCCTGTTGCTGATATACACCTGAATAAGTTCATCAAAAAGCGAAATCACAAAAGCGAGTAAAAAAGTTCTGAGAATTACTTTAGCTGTTGGATAGCCCAGTTCCATAAACTTGCGATAGGCAAGAAAAGTGAAAATTCCATAGGCAAAATAATGCCAGTTATGCTGAAGTTCGTAGAACTTGTGATTGAAATAATAGTCGGTTGAATTCTGCCCTATGAAAAATAACACGGCCAAAATCACCAGCCCGATAAGTCTTTTCCAGGTGATGTATTTAAATAAAAATATAGTTAAAGCGATTAATAGCACAGCGGCTGCCACTACCACATACGGGACTTCGAAACCGGACAGGGTAAAATTTGCCCTCGAAATACTGCCGATGGCTTCCTGAAGAAAATTCATCAGCATGAGAAAAGGGGTTACTATGAGCAACAAGGAATACAAAGTCAGATTCAGGCCTGCCGAAAGCTTTATCTTCATGGTTGTATAATTAGGATATGCAAAATGCAAAAATAAAACGACAAAAACAAATGTTGGTTTATTTTTATTTGCTTAGTAAAACTAAAATTTTATTTCGCGTTCAGAAATACCATGGTTGCACCAAAACCATATTCCTGAAATGAAGCATCCTGAAAATTCAGTTTATAATGTGTTTTCAGCGAATCGCGAAGTTTGTCGCGCAGGGTTCCGTTTCCAATGCCATGAATAAACACAACTCGGCCTGCTTTTTTAAACATGGCATCCGTGATTGTTTTATGGAAGTGTTGCATCTGATAGTCAAGGATTTCGGCATTTGTCATTCCTTTTACATTATCCAGCAAGGCATTGATATGCAGATCAACCTCTATGGTTTCGGGCTTTTTGCGCGACTGATAACGGGCTGAAAAATCATCACCCGGGAGTTCCTTATTGTTCAGCGACTGCTGCAATTCGTCCAGCTTATGGAGTACATCTTCGTCAAAACCTGTTTCGTTGATGATATCAAGCAACATTGCCGGCTCATCGAAATATTCGGTGCCCGAAAAGTTTTCGGGAATGAAGAAAACGAACGGTTCGAATTTCAGTACTTTTTCGACGGGTTGTCGCATGCGCATACCAAATCTGCCTACAAAAATGGCCTGTACCGTAATTTTCTTCAGCATATTAATTGCGTCACGGTCAAAAACCAACAGCTCCTCAATATAGCCTGCATCAAGACTCCCATGACCAATGTTCCGGGTACCTGTATCATCGGTTTTAAAAACCTGATACAACATTTCGTACTCACTGTCATTAATCAGATGCAATTCAAAAACCGAATTACCCAACCCCTGCGAAGTAGTCTCTTTTGTTGTAAAGGCAAGGCAAAACCGAATCCGGTCATCGGCGGGCTTCTCTGTAACGCCTGTTTTACTATTCGTTTCCTGACCGGGTGTTTGTGGTTTAACCGGCTCAACAGGCGGAGCAGGGGTGTGTTGGGGTTTCATCGCAGGTTTTTCAGCTTTTGCCACTATCACCAATTGATTGGGATGGACCGGATATTCAAATCCATCTTCGGTTTCTACCATCACCATTCCATTGGTTAATATTCCCTTTACTTTTCCCGATCCGGTTTCGTTCAGAAACCGAACCGAATCCCCACTATGAAAATCGACCTGTGCCATACTCTTTCTCTTTTATTTATCGCTGATGGTTTTCATCTATCCGGTAAAAACCATTACTTTTGCGCAAATTTCGTCAAAAAAATGGATTTTCTGCAAAAAATAAATATGTCGGACTACAACTATGAACTGCCCGACAACCGGATTGCAAAATTTCCATTAGCACAGCGGGACGCCTCAAAATTGCTGATTACCGGGTCACGGGGGATAGAATTCGACAGTTTTTCTTCCATCGGATCCTATCTGCCAGAGAATGGTCTGCTCGTTTTTAACAACACCAAAGTAATTCATGCCCGTCTGCTTTTTCGTAAACCCACCGGTGCTGCCATAGAGATATTCTGCCTTGAACCGGCAATACCCGCCGATTACCAACAATCGTTTGCTGCGTCAGGAACCTGCACCTGGCACTGCCTCGTAGGGAATAAGAAGAAATGGAAAGGAGGGGGGCTGAGCAAACTATGCCATGTTTCGGGCCTGACATTCGAAATAAGTGCTTTGATACTAAGCGATACGGGCGATGATGTACAAATTCAATTCATGTGGAATGCTTCGGTGAGTTTTGCCGAAATACTCGCAGCCGAGGGGAATATTCCCTTGCCGCCCTATCTGAATCGCAAGGCCGAAGCCAGTGATGCCATACGATACCAGACGGTATATTCGCAGCATGATGGTTCGGTGGCTGCCCCCACTGCCGGTCTCCATTTTACCGGAGAATTGCTTGAGAACCTCAGGAGTAAGCAGCACATCAATACCGAAGCCATAACCC
>JAGOEF010000171.1 GCA_017997855.1 Bacteroidales bacterium | reverse complement strand
TTGCCGCTTACGGATGCATTAATTTTAATGCTATTTTTGTAAAGTTACATGACCAATGACAAACAAAGAATACATATTAAATTCTTTAAAATCAAAGCAAGCGGAGTTGTCGCAATATGGAATTATTGCTATAGGTTTGTTCGGTTCCTTTGTCAGGGATGAGCAATCAGATAATAGCGATATTGATATTCTGATAGACTTTGATCCTGAAAAGGAAAATTTCGATAATTATCTGGCTGTTTGCGAAATAATAGAAAGCCTTTTTGAAAACAGTAAAATTGATATTGTAACTAAAAACGGATTAAGTCCTTATATAGGGCCTAAAATTCTTAACGAAGTCCGATATGTGTAAAGAACCGGTCGAATATCTGAAACACATTCTCGACGAGACCTCATTTATACTCTCGGTTATTGAAATCGATATTTCGAAAGACGAATTCTTTGCCGATGAGACCCTTAAACGGGCCATTGTTCGCAGTTTAGAAGTAATCGGAGAAGCCACAAAAAAAATTCCGGCAGATTACAAGGTAAAATGGAATAATATAAACTGGAAAAACATGGCAGGAATGCGTGATCGGTTAATTCACGATTATATGGGAATTAATTACACCATCGTGTGGGATGTTGCTAAAAACAAGATACCGGAGTTACATCGACAAGTATTGCAGATTGTAGCGAACCATTAAACTTTTTACATGTTACAAATCTTACGCTGATTTGAAAAAATCGAAGATAAAACTGCACAGCATTACTTTATAATTTTATCGAGCACCCTGCGTCCGGCCTCTTTATAAATCATGATGTTCATCATTTTCAGCTTGATATAATCTTCGTGATAAAAACGATAGCCTTTATTCGGTCCATCGAAACCACCACTGCCAGAATCCTTTATCAGATACCAATATTCGTCACCGACTTTCTGAAAACCAACAATATGAATGCAGTGGTCGTCGGTTGTAGAGCCATCCGAAAGTCGTTTCTGCCGTGAGGCTTCGTTGATATATGCAGCCGGAATATCGAAATCGGGAACAACGGCAACTTCAGCAATCGCATTATAACCGGGTTCCGACACATCGCCACACAGACAAACCGAATAACCTGCTGTTACTGCATCGTTAACCAGCGTGATGAAATCGTTGAGCGAAACATTGTAATAATCGTCGCTGTGAAACCAGTTGTCGGCTTCTACCAGTTCATGTTTTTCGTTGTAACTGAACTCCATGGTCGACATGAAACTAAAATAGTCTTTCGGATCGATTTTCAGATAATCGTTCAGCCATGTCTTTGGTGTATATTCCTTGCCTTCGTAGGTGAATTTCTCAGGAGGCGTGCCCATGTGCCGGTTCAGTATTGCCCTGATTTCCTTTTCAGCGGTAACAATATCCCAGTTCCCTGATTGTTTCAGTCCTTCGAGATACTTCGACATTTCGGATTCCATCTGGTCGTGCGAATGATATTTCCGGTAACGGGGTAAACCTGAATAGGCCTGCTCGGGCACCACACCATAGCTGGACCATACGCGCTTTATGGCATTCGACTCGCTGCCCTGTGCGAAATAGGTTTCGCCTTTGGTTTTCACATAGTCTTTTGCCCTGTCGACATACTCCCAGTACACAGTGTACATTTCGGAAATATCGGTTTTTAGTTGGTAACGCCTGTACACTTCCGACTCGATAAACGAGGTGACGGCAAAACACCAGCAGGTTCCCGTATTGCCTTGCGATTTGGGAAGACTGTGCCATATCAAAGTGTATTTGCTCATATCGGTGGGAAAAGTTTTCCCGGTGAAATCCATTCGGAACACCATGGGATATTCATCAAATACCACATCGGGATACACGTCTTTCACAATCTCATTCTCATAAAATCCGGGCTGGTGACGGACAAATGATGCTGAATCGTTTTGTGCCATCAGCATCGTAATCGTAACAAGGGTTGGTACAAGAAGTAATAGTCTTTTCATGGTTTGTAAAAAATTAGAGAACTGTTTATAATAACTGACCGCGAAGCATTACTGAATCAATCAAATCAGACCCATAGGCATAAGGAATAAACTCGAGGCTGGGAATGGGTCTGGTTATAATAATATTCGCAAGTTTTCCGGGACAGATTGTTCCTGCCACATCGCTTACGCCCATGGCATAGGCCGAATTGAGGGTTGCGGCAGTGAGGGCTTCCTGCGGCAGCATCCGGTAGTTGACGCATGCAAACGACATCATCAGCTTCATATTGCCCGAAGGCGAAGAACCGGGATTGTAATCGGAGGCAATCGCTACCGGCAAACCTGCATTCATCATATCACGTGCCGGGGCAAAGGGCATATTCAGGAAGAACGCAGCACCCGGTAAAATTGTCGGCATGGTTTCGGAGTTCAGAAGCGCATTAATTTCATCTTTTCCGGTATACTCAATGTGGTCAACCGAAAGCGAGCCATATTTAACACCCACCTGAATCCCACCCGAAAAAGCCAGTTCGTTTGCATGTATCTTGGGTTTCATACCATACTTAATGCCCGCCATCAGGATACGCTCAGTCTGCTCTGTGGTAAAGAAACCTTTATCGCAAAAAACATCAATGTAATCGGCAAGCTCTTCGGCAGCTACCAAGGGAATCATTTCGTTGATAATCAGATCAACATATTCATCGGGCCTCGATTTGTATTCGGCAGGAAAGGCATGGGCACCCAGAAAAGTTGACTTTACCAGTAAGGGGGTGGTTTCTTTTATCCTTTTAATTACCCTCAGCATTTTCAGTTCATCCTCGGTATTCAGTCCATAGCCACTCTTTATTTCGACAGCACCGGTGCCCATCGAAATAATTTCGTGAACCCGCTCCATGCTTTGCTCATACAATTCATCCTCACTGGTATCATGCAGTCGTTTGGCAGAATTCAGAATACCTCCTCCCCTTTTGGCGATTTCCTCATAACTCAGACCTCGTATTTTATCGGAATATTCTATCTCACGGCTTCCGGCATAGACCAGATGGGTATGTGAATCGCAAAACGATGGCATCACTGTTTTACCGTCAGCATCAATTTCGATAAACTCGTCGAATGCCGCACCATCCATATCAGGCAAAACATCCATACAGCCAAAGTCAGCAATCAGTTCTCCGTCGATAAGCAGCCAGGCATTTTCAACAACAGCGACATCAGCCATTTCGGATCCCCTGGCAATCAGTCTGGGAGAACGTTCAGCCATCAACAGATAGCGAATGTTTGTTATCAATGTTTTCATATTTCAAAAATGTTTGGGTAAATGTCGTATTTTTAAGTGATCCCGGCAACATGAAAGCTTATGTTGTCCGGCTTTGTCTATCGGTTTCGTGAATTAACTTTTGTATAGCCTACCAACCTTTCGTAACCGGCACTTATATCGTCGTGATAGACAAAAATCTGGTAATCATTCTCGGTGGCCCAATGACTTCCCTCGAACAGGGATTGGTCGGTGCCATCGGGTGTGCGCACCACATAGCGGTAGTTATAATAGCCCTGTTTCAGCATCAACAGCGACTCATATGCCTTCAGGTCGGCATTGTATTTCATTTCGCAGGCATCGCTGAATTCCCATCCCGAAAGCGCTCCAAACACATACACTTTATTGTTGTCGGGAAGCCGGCTCATGTTGCATACGATATGCACCATCGAATAATCAACGTCGGTGTTTTCGTCAATCACCGTATGCAAATCCGATTTAATAACATAATGACCGTTAATATCTTCGCGGCTGCTGTACTTGTCGAAATAGGCCGGACTTTCGGGGAACAGTTCAATATAATAGTATGGATTTTTAAATTGAATACTCTTCACTCGTTCCGATAGTACTTTAACATTGCGTGTCGAAAAATAACGGTACTCATTCGAAGCGGTAAAGGTTTGTTTATCCTCATAATCATATACCAGTTCGTTGTTGTTCATAAAAGTAGGCTGCAGCCCTGAAATTGCATTATATGACTGATTGTTCTGCATAATTACGACCTTGAGTTCCCTCGATGGATCGAAGAGTGAATAGTTCGTTCGGTTAATTACAAAACTCAACTTTTGACCTGTATCATAAAGACTTCCGGCGGGCTGATATACCCCGGCAGTTACTGGCAATGCATTTTCGTACATCATAAATCGCCAGGTACAGGCAATTTTTTGCTCATTCCCATCGTGTTGATACACCACCAGTAAGTAATTCCCCGAATACTTCAGTTGCAGGTCTTCGTTCGGAAGCTGCAGACTGTAATGTGTATAGGCCACAAAAGTATTCCTCGACGACGAAATTTCGCGGATTGAATTATATTCAAATCCTTCGGCATATTCGAAAAATTGCAGGTTCGAGGGTTTCCAGTCGCTATTGCAATGAATTACAGTATATTCAAAATCTTTCTGACCGGCTTCGATATCATCGAAAGAAAATACCAGACCGGCCTCGGAGTTCATCTCAATCACGGGGTATGATGTCTCCCATTCACCCACCAGCATACGCACCGAATGCAAATGCTTCATATAGACTTTGTTGATATATTCAACTCCGGTCTGCGCCGAAACCTGGCCTGGCTGAAAACAGAGAATCAGCAAAATAACTAAAAA
>JAGOEF010000170.1:2391-4601 GCA_017997855.1 Bacteroidales bacterium | reverse complement strand
CCAACACAAAATTTGTAATTGCAAACCATTGTTCGAACGTGATTGGAACCATACAGCCGGTGGCCGATATAGGAAAGATATGCCGTGAGGCAGGCGTGTATTTTATTATTGATGCCAGCCAGAGTGCCGGTGCTATTCCTATTGATATGAAAGCCATGAACATTGATGTGGTGGTTTTTACCGGTCATAAATGCCTGATGGGTCCCACCGGTATTGGGGGGAGTTATGTGATGGAACATGTGCCGGTGAAATATACACGCTACGGCGGCACCGGCGTGCGTTCGGCGCAAAAAACCCACCTCGAGGAGTTTCCGTATCGCCTCGAATGCGGTACGCTGAATCTGGTGGGCGTTGCCGGACTGAATGCCGGAGTAAAATGGGTGCTGGAGCATGGCGTGGAAAATATTCACCGTGCCGAAATGGACCTGTGGGATAAACTGCGTTTCGGGGTGCAAAAAATTAAGGGGGTTACCACCTATTGTGCCGGTTTCCGCGAGAACCACAATCCGGTGCTCAGCATGAATATCAACGGGTTCGATTCAGGCGATGTGGGCATTATGCTCGATGTTGACTATAACATTGCCTGCCGCACAGGTTTGCAATGCGCTCCTAAGGTTCACGAGGGTTTGGGTACTGATAAAATACACGGGACGGTGCGTCTCAGCCTCGGGGCATTCAATACCGAAGCCGATGTTGAAGCTGCTATTGCAGCCCTCGAAGAAATTGCCTTTATAAAAAACCGCTAAGACTCAGAATTTATTATTACGGCTGCGGTAGTTTTTTTCCCATTCCCATGCCGATTTTACCGTGTCGTAAACTGATGTAACGGCATACCAGCCCAGGATAGAATTTGCCTTAGTGGCATCGGCCCACACCTGCTCCACATCGCCGGCACGCCGGGGGGCAAAGCTGTAGTTGAGCGGCTGACTTGTTGCTTTTTGGAATGCCCCGATTACCTGAAGCACCGAAAGACCGGTGCCTGTACCCAGATTGAACACATCGTATGGCAAGCTGTTGTTGTCACTAAGGTAAGCTAAGGCTTTTACGTGGGCATCGGCCAGGTCGTTAACATCGATATAATCGCGGACACAGGTACCATCGGGGGTATTGTAGTCGCGTCCGAAAACCTTAAGCTCATGCCTCAGGCCTATGGCCGTCTGCGTGATAAATGGCAGCAGGTTGTTGGGAACACCGCGGGGAAGCTCACCGATGCAGGCCGAAGGATGCGCACCTATGGGATTGAAATAGCGCAACGACACCGCCCGAAAACCGGGTTGTGCTTCAACAGCATGGCGCAGAATCTCTTCACTGATTCGTTTGGTATAGCCATAAGGCGATTCGGGACGGATGGCACAACCTTCGTGTACGGGCAACACATCGGGTTGACCATATACGGTGCAACTCGACGAAAACACAAACTGCGAAACTGAGTACCTGCGGCATGCTTCGAGCAGGTTTATCATGCCGCCCACATTGTTCCTGTAGTACAGCAGGGGCTGTTCAACCGACTCGCCCACCGCTTTGAGCGCGGCAAAATGAATTACCGCAACAATGTCGGAACAGGTTTCAAAAAGACTGTCCAGGTCGCCGGAACTCGTAATATCGCCTTTAATAAATTGGGGCATTACGCCGGTTATTTGCTTAATTCCGTCGAGAACTCCGATATCTGAATTACTCAGGTTATCGAAAATAAGCACATCGTGACCTGCCTCAATAAGCCTGACTGCTGTGTGCGACCCAATGTAGCCGGTTCCACCCGTTACCAAAATTTTACCCATATTTCGTTTTTCAATGTCAGAAATAGAATGATAAAATTATGATTTTATTGTGATGCTGGCAACATTCGTTTGAGGCATGACATAAGATTCTTCCTGACTTGTCAAATTTAGTGCGTTAGAACTAAACTTTTTTGCTGTGTTTAGTAGAGTGATTTATATGACCATCTGGTAATTCTTTTTCCTTGATATTTCGGCTGCGCTTACCAGCCAAATAAGCTTCTCCCCACTCTAGCAGTTGACATTAGACTTGTGAGGGTCTGTGAAGATGTAAATGCGATTGAGAACACGTCTTTTCATGAGCAACGAAACGCCGCGGGGGGAGTCAACGAGCGCGTAAAAAGCAGCATGAGCGGCCCATAAGGAGGGATGTGCGACAAGGGAATGCTGATTTCTTGCTCGTTGCACCCTTTTTTGGTTACTTTTTTGGGCTGG
>JAGOEF010000170.1:0-2291 GCA_017997855.1 Bacteroidales bacterium | reverse complement strand
AAACGCCGCGGGGGGAGTCAACGAGCGCGTAAAAAGCAGCATGAGCGGCCCATAAGGAGGGATGTGCGACAAGGGAATGCTGATTTCTTGCTCGTTGCACCCTTTTTTGGTTACTTTTTTGGGCTGGTGCTGAGCGGCGTCGAAGCATGCGCAAAAAAGTGACAACAATGAACCTGCTTGTTATAGACAATTAATTTGTATGAGGTGATTTTTGCTGAAATAAATTACTATTATTCAAACTCTTTCTTTGATGAAAAAGCACAAAAAAATCACCGAGCGCGCAGAAAGCAGCATGAGCAGTAATAATAATTAACGCTACAACCGGTCAATGTAAAATTAATGTTACCCGTATTGATTATGTCGAATTTTTCTACTTTTGTTTTATGAATATTAATATACTGAGAAGTATTACACCGCGCTGGGTTATCTTTCTGATTGACCTGATAATCTGTTTGTTTTCGATTGTGTTTGCCTATTACCTGAGGTTCAACTTTAAGGTGCCGGTATTCGAAATCAGGAATCTGGTTTATGTGGTTCCCATGGTGCTGGGGGTAAGAATGCTGAGCTTTATTATTGCCAGAACCTATGCGGGTATTGTGCGGCACACCAGCACACGCGATGTGCAGCGGATTATTCTGGTAACTACCATCGGCAGTGCGCTGCTGATTATAATCAACGTGGTAAACCTGTACCTGCGGCAAAAATACCTTATGCCGATGTCGGTAATTATTATCGACTTCATCACCACGGCGTTTGCATTAAGCTTTTCGCGCTTGCTGGTTAAAACCTTGTTTCTGGAGTTTAATACACCCCGGAAAAAATACACATCGGTTGCCATTTTCGGTACGGAGCAATTTGCCCTCATCACAAAAAAGACCCTCGACCGCGATACCGATTCGGGAAATAAGGTGGTAGCGTTTTTCGACCTGCCCTCTTCGGTACTCGGCAACAAAATCGATGGGATAAATGTGTACGACATTCACCAACTCGAGAATCAGATAAAAAAGCTGGAAATCAGCAGTCTGATTATCGCACGCAAACAGGTTCCGGTCGAGGTGAAACAGGAAATTACCGATATCTGCCTTAACAACGACGTGGAAGTGAAAACCATTCCCGATGTTTCGACATGGATAAACGGAGAGCTGAGCCTGCATCAGATAAAAAACATCAAGATTGAAGATTTGCTTCAGCGGCCCGAGATAAAGATGGATAAGAAACACCTGCGCAAGCAACTGGCCGATAAAACGATTTTGATTACAGGAGCCGCCGGTTCAATCGGGAGTGAAATTGTGCGGCAACTTTCGCGCTACAATCCGCGAAAACTGATTCTGTTCGATCAGGCTGAATCGCCACTCTACGATATTGAGCTGGAGCTGGAGGAAAAAATGGGCTTCCGCAATTTTACGATTGTAATTGGCGATATCACCGACGAAGCGCTTATCGAAAAAACCTTTACCCACTATCAGCCCGAGCTGGTGTATCATGCGGCTGCCTATAAGCACGTTCCGATGATGGAAAAAAATCCGGCAGCAGCTATTATCAACAATGTGAAAGGCACCCACATTCTGGCAGATGCCGCACAAAAGCATGGGGTACTCAAATTTGTGATGGTATCAACCGATAAAGCGGTAAACCCAACCAATGTAATGGGCGCATCCAAGCGAATCGCCGAAATTTACATACAATCGCTGAACCGCTTCGAAAAATGCAGGTTTATTACTACCCGTTTCGGGAATGTTCTGGGTTCGAATGGCTCGGTGATTCCGCGGTTTAAACGGCAAATAGAGGCCGGCGGCCCCATTACGGTAACGCATCCCGAAATAACCCGCTTTTTCATGACCATTCCCGAAGCATGTCAGCTGGTGCTTGAAGCCGGAAGCATGGGCGAAGGCGGCGAAATATTTATTTTCGACATGGGTGAATCGGTTAAAATTGTGAATCTTGCCAAGCGCATGATTCAGCTTTCGGGCTTAAAACTGGGCGAGGATATTCAAATACGCTTCACCGGTTTGCGCCCCGGTGAGAAGCTTTACGAAGAACTGCTGGCCACCAAAGAGAACACCGTACCCACCTATCACCCGCGCATTATGATTGCCAAGGTGCGCGAATACGATTTTGAGGACATCAACCATTCGATTAACAGCCTGCTGCAAGACATTGATAAAGCCGACAATATGGATATTGTTAAGCAAATGAAAGAGATTGTCCCCGAGTTCATCAGTCAGAATTCTCCATACGAAAAGCTGGATAAATAAGCAGGTGTTTTTCAGGGACTCTTTGGGATTTTGAAG
>JAGOEF010000169.1 GCA_017997855.1 Bacteroidales bacterium | reverse complement strand
CTCCCTTTACTATCCCCAGATCGGATATTTTATTCCACATATTTTCCCGGTAACTATATTTACTCAGTGCGTATTTTATACTATCCACTGAATAGATCCCAACAAATTCAACCCGTATCTTTTTTGCCCCGGGTTCAACCTCTTTCATATCAACAGCGTCAATACTTGATATATAATGCATATCCGGGTATTCCTCTGTTATAAAATTCTGTGAAACGATCTTCAACTCATTCTTTTTATAAAAGGCGACTTTACCAAATGAGTTTGTTGAAATATAATTCCTCAGGCTATCGCTGAAATTTATTAACTCGATGTAATATATATTCTTTGCTTTTTCATCCCGGGCAGAACAACCTGAAATAAGGCCCGCGATTATACATATAAAAAGTGAATTTAGCCACCTATTTACTTTTCTTTTTGTTTTATAATCCATATTGTGCACTGATTTTAAGCATTTTGTCGATGGGTTCCTTTGCAGCAATCCGTAATTCCTCATCCATGGTTATTTCGGGCGTTTCGTACTTCAGGCATAAATATAGTTTTTCCAGTGTATTTAATTTCATATGCGGGCAATCGTTACACGCACAGTTATTATTTGGCGGGGCCGGAATAAATGTTTTTCCCGGGCTGTTTATCTGCATCTGGTGCAGGATACCTGTTTCGGTTGCCACGATAAATTCTGTTGCTGGATCGCTTTTTGTAAAATTCAATAACCCGGTAGTACTTCCGATAAAATCTGCCTGATTCAAAACGGGATCTTCACACTCCGGGTGTGCTATTAATTTCGCTTTCGGATGACGTAATTTAAGTTTTATAATTTTTTCAAAACTGAAAATCTCATGAACCATGCAGGCGCCATTCCACAATACCATATTTCTGCAGGTTTTTTTGTTAATGTATGCACCCAGGTTTTTATCCGGGGCAAAGATTATTGGTTGGTCAGCCGGAAAACTCTCCACGATCTTCTGCGCATTTGATGATGTGCATATAACATCGCTTAATGCCTTGATTCCTGCAGAACAATTTATATAGGTAATAACTTTATGCCCCGGGTGTTTATCCTTGAATATTTTAAAAAGGGGAGGAGGCGCTGAATCACTGAGAGAACAACCTGCTTTCAGGTCTGGCAATAAAACCTTCTTTGAAGGATTTAAAATCTTTGCCGTTTCGGCCATAAAATGAACTCCCGCAAAAACAATGATATCCGCATTTGTTTTTTCAGCTTTTTGCGCAAGGCCTAAACTATCGCCAATAAAATCTGCCACATCTTGTATATCCGGTTCCTGGTAATAATGCGCAAGAATTATTGCGTTCTTTTCTTTTTTAAGGTCTTCGATGGCTGCAAAAAGATCAAGCGACGGGTCCACTTCTATATCCAAAAAACCCAGTTTTTGTATTTGTGATCTTGCAATGTTGATATCTGTCATAGTATGTATTAATACTTATTATTTATATAATCACCTACTACTACTAGGGGTGTTGATTTGTGGAAAAAAGGATTAAAAAGTACACTGCAAAATTAGAATGTTTAGTTTATTAACACACATACACCGGAAATTAACATTTTTTAATATAGACTTACGGCTTATCAATCTGCCTGTATATACGTTTAGTCACATTTGTTGATAACAAGCAGTGTTGAAAGAAAATCCGGTGTTTCTCTAAATCCCCGGTTAATAAAAAATGGATAAAACACCTGTTCATAACAGCCCCAGACACTATAAAAATTAAATCAGTAAACTTTCCCCATTCTTTTCATACCCGGGAGTTGTAAAAAATGCCATTATCAACAAAATGAGGCCGATATTGACACACGGGTGTTAATATTATAAATTAATCTTCGGTGACCGTATCCTTTATAGATAAGGCAATCTCTTTCCAACGATCATTAAACGAGGCCCCAAAGGGCATTTTTGAGTGTAAAGAACCTGATTATATGCTTTTTTACCCTATTTTTGCCGTCCATTATAATTTTAGATAAATATGCAAATTATTCAGGGTATTCGTGATAAAGGAGCTGCTATTGTAATAGGAGTAATAGCCTTAAGCCTTATTGGCTTTATATTGATGGACGCCAGGCAACAAGGCAACCAGATGTCTAACTCCAATTCCAGCAACATAGGAAAGGTAAACGGGTCTGCAATCGAACTGGACGAGTTTAATAAAAAGGTGAAATTCCTGGAGGCACAGGACGAACAACAAACAGGAAGAAAGCCCAATACAGCCAGGTCTGCCCAGATCAGGGAGCAGGTTTGGAACCAAATAACAGCCGAACGTGTATTTTATGCCGAAGCCGCCAAGCTGGGAATTGAATTCACCTCAAAAGAACTGGAAAGTATACTGAAGAGTAACGACCCTTCTAATCCATTAATGCAGGAAAAAGGAATGGTTGACCCCCAAACAGGAAAGCTGGATATTGTGAAGGTGAACCAGGCGATTGCTAATATTAAAAAGGCAAAAGATGAACAATTAGACGCAGTTAATGCACAGCTTATAAGCCCGCAAAAGATAACCAGCACATCGGGCAAATACTTTGCGATGTTAAATGCCAGCGCTTATTACCCTGCCTGGATGCAGGAAAGGGACAATGCAGATAAAAAGAACTTTGCAACCATTTCTTATGTGGGTATTCCTTATGCTGTGATCAGCGACAGCACTGTAAAGGTTACCGACGCCGAAATTGAAAAATATGTTCAGTCACACAAAGACCTGTTCAAACAGGAAGCCGGCCGGACGATCTCTTATGTTAGTTTCAGCCAGTTGCCCAATGCAGCAGACAGCGCCAGGGTGAAAGCCGCAGTGGAGGCGCTGAAATCCGACCTTACAAACGAAACCAATGTAAAGAACTTCCTGGCAAGAAACACATCAACCATTGATTTTGACACCAACTACGTTCCAAAATCAAAGATCAGCAGTTTTGCAACGGATTCTATTGTAAAACTTCCTGTTGGTTCGGTTTACGGACCCTATGTTGATAACGGTAATTATGTACTGGCAAAATACCTTGGCAGCAGAACGCTTCCAGACAGCGTGAATGCACGGCATATATTAATTGCCACCATCAATACACAGACCGGCGAGCCAATTATAGAAGACAGTGTTGCTAAAAAACGTGCCGATAGCGTTTTAACCGCTATTAACAGCGGCGCCAGCTTTGCCGCACTTGCCCTGGCATATTCATCAGACGGCAGCAAAGAAAAGGGCGGGGACCTTGGAACATTTACCTATGGAGCAATGGTTCCTGAGTTTAATAAGTTTTGTTTTGAAAAACCAGTAGGTTCAAGGGAGGTTGTAAAGACACAATTCGGATATCACATAGTAGAAGTGATGAGCCAGAAAGGAACAAGCCCGGCATATAAGATCGGCTTCATGGCAAAAGAAATTTCTGCCAGCGAAGCAACGATCGAAAAGGCAAGTCTTGACGCAACCAAACTGGCCGCACAAAAAGACCTGAAGAATTTTGATTCCTATATTCAGAAAAACGGGTTACGGAAAATAACTTCCGGTGCCCTGGTAAAAGAAAATGACGCCCAGGCCGGTGAATTACAGGATGCCCGTCAATTGATCCGTTGGGTTTTTGAAGCCAAAAAGGGGGAAATAAGCGACCCATACAATATTGGCGATATGTTTGTGGTAGCCGTTGTTGATAAGATATTTAAAGAAGGGATACAGGACCTGGAAACAGCCAGGCCAATGGCAGAAGGCGTTATACGGGACCAGAAAAAGGCCGAACAGATCATTAAAAACCTGGGACCGAACCCAACCCTTGAAAAAGCAGCCTCTGCATATAGCAAGGAAGTTATGACAGCGGGACTTGATTCAACCATTACCTTCAACAGCCAGATCATTAATTCCATAGGTAACGAACCCAAACTGATCGGGGCTGTTTTCAATAAAGAAAACCTGAACAAGGTTTCAGCTCCGCTTGCCGGGAAAACGATGGTTTATGTATTTAAAGTGAACGGCATAGCCAGCAAAACAGGCGATATACCCGAAGAAACGGCGCAGTTTAAGTCACAGCAATTAGCAACGCTTCGCAACCAGTCTGCCATTAACTGGTTTGAGGGCCTTAAGAAAAAAGCAACCATAAAAGACAACCGAAGCAAATTTTATTAAGCGCTTTGTTAAATACCTTTAATCGAAAACAGCCCCCACTATAAATGGGGGCTGTTTTATTATCTTTGCTCCATGAGTGAATTGCTGGTAAATAAGGTTTCGGAAAGCGGCCTGGTTACACTGGACCTGGAGGATTTTTTTCCCAGGGACGCAGCAGCAGTGTTTGATATGAAGGATCACCTGTTCATGGGCCTTATACTGAAGGAAAAGGACTTCCGGGAGGCAATGAAAAACCTGGACCTTGCGCCGTATACCGGAAAAAACGTTGCGCTTACCTGCTCAGCGGATGCGGTGATACCCATGTGGGCATATATGCTGGTGGTAAGTTACCTGCAACCCGTTGCAAAGGAAATCGTTTTTGGAGACAAGGATCATCTCAATCAATCGCTGTTATTAAAAAACATATCAACGATCAATGCAGAGGAGTATAAGGATAAAAGGGTTGTAATAAAAGGCTGCGGCGAACAGCCCATCCCCGAGTCGGCAT
>JAGOEF010000168.1 GCA_017997855.1 Bacteroidales bacterium | reverse complement strand
TCATCAACCAGTATAAAATCCAAGCATTACAACGATGGCACCGAAATACCGTTAGTATCGGGGAACTGGGCTGCCAAGGGAACCGTTGGAATGGCATGGTACGACGATGATGAGGCTATGTACGGTTCAACCTATGGCGCTTTATACAGCTGGGCTGCCATTGATACAGGCAGCAATGGGGGACATAACATTTGTCCTGCAGGTTATCATGTAGCCAATAGTGCTGATTGGAACAGTCTGATAACGAAATGGGGTGGGGCAAACCTCGCCGGGAACCCGCTGAAAGAAGCCGGAACCGTGCATTGGGAAACCGGAAATACCGGAACCAATAAGAGTGGATTTACAGCCTTGCCCGGTGGCCAAAGGCTTCCCGAAGGTACTTATATGGGAATGAGTTCTAATGTTTGGTATTGGAGTGCGGATTCAATCGATTCGGGAAATGCATGGAGTGTAATGATAGGTTCACAAGCCGCGACAGTTTTTGTTGATGCACTGGCCAAGAACTATGGTTTGTCGGTGCGCTGTGTGAAAAATCCCGTTCCGGTGGTTGCTCCTAATGTTTCGGTTGGCTATGTAAGCAATATCATGATGGATGAATTCACATTTAATGCCACCGTAAGTTCAAGCGGTGGAGCCCCTGTAAGTTCACGCGGAATTGTGTGGAGCACCAGTCCGAATCCTACCATCGATAACAACGAAGGAATGATTACACAGGGCAGCGGTTTGGGAGCTTTTGTTTGTGTCGCTTCAGGTCTTACACCCAATACAACCTATTATGTGAGGGCTTTTGCCAGCAACGAATCGCAAACCGGTTATTCGGGCGAACAATCGCCAACCACCGATTTTGCTAATTGTGGAACCGTGACCGATATTGATGGCAATATTTACCAAACGGTTTCTATTGGTTCTCAGTGCTGGATGCGCAGCAATCTGAAATCCACAAAATATACCGACAACACGCCCATTGTTGAAGTAACCGACGATTTATCATGGTCAGAACTGATTACCCCCGGATACTGCTGGTACAACAACGATGGCCCGGCAAATGGCATAGTGTATGGCGCGCTGTATAATTGGTATGCGATTGATTTTCTGAAAAACGGTGGACGAAATCTTTGTCCCGAAGGCTGGCATGTGCCAATTGCAGAGGATTGGACAAACCTCGCACTCTCAGTTGGAGGGGAATCTGTTGCAGGAGCTGCCCTTAAAGAAGCGGGTACAACTCATTGGCTCAGCCCCAACCTGGGTGCCACCAACTCGAGCGGATTTACAGCACTCCCCGGAGGCATTCGTTTATCAACGGGTGCATTCGGGAATTTGGGTGAAAGTGGAAATTTCTGGACAATATATTCAGCCGACGACCAGGGTATTTATTTCAGTCTGAGCAATCAAACAGCAGAACTAACCAATGGTATGATGCCGATGTCCGGGGGTATGTCTATCCGTTGTATTAAAAACGAAGACGAAGCTTTGTTGCCCACCGTGGTAACATCCTTACCTGGGAATATAACCTATAACACGGCCGATTGTGGTGGAGATGTTACCAGTGAGGGTAGCTATCAGGTAAGCAGCTATGGTGTTATTTGGTCGCTCGATGAAATCCCGACACTGGCCAATGCCGAAGGCCATACTATGGATGGAAATGGTGCCGGAACTTTTACCAGTTATTTAACAGGGCTCAGCGAATTAACAACGTATTACATCAGGGCCTATGCAGTTAACCCACTGGGTGTTGCCTACGGAAATATCGAAACATTTACTACAGAAGAAGATTTTACGATATATGATGGCGATGGAAATATTTATAGTGCTGTAACAATCGGTACTCAAACCTGGTTAACCCAAAACCTGTTTACAACCTCATTTAACGATCACACACCCATTGCCAATGTAACGGATTATCTCGAATGGAATAATACTCTTGATCCTGCTTTTAGCTGGTACGACAACGATTACAGTAATTATGGTCTTTTATATGGAGCACTCTATAACCATGCCAGTTGCAATTATATTGCAAGTAAAGGCCGGAACATTTGTCCCGAAGGTTATCATGTTCCCATTACTGCCGATTGGCAAGAATTGATTTCATTTGTAGGATCTGATGGGTATTCAGGCTTTGAAGCACATCCGTTAAAATCAGCATCAGGATGGATGTCGGGTGGTGATGGCATCGATGTGTATGGGTTTACTGCTTTACCGGGTGGAATGCGTTTTACCGATGGTTCATTTGCCTATGTAACAGAAACCGGCTATTGGTGGACACAAGACGAAGAGCCAGCAGAGTCACTGGCAAATCAGTACTATATGTCATTCTCCAGTACCGGAGTAATTTCTTATGCAAGTAGTATCTCCGAAGGCAGATCGGTACGTTGCATTAAAAACAATGATGGTGCTTATGTGCCGGTTCTGACCACAACCGAACCCTTTGATGTAACCTATCATGTAGGTACTTCCGGTGGAACCATCAGCGACGAAGGAGGTTATCCCGTTACTAAGAAGGGGCTTGTATGGTCAACAAGCGAAAACCCGACACTTGATAATGCCAGTATGAGTTTTATTATCGAAAGTGGTTCAGGCGAATTTATTGGTGATATTTCAGGTTTGCAGGGTGAAACCACGTATTATATTCGCGCATTTGCAGTTAATGCAGTGGGTGTGGGTTACGGAAATCAATTGATTTTTGTTACTCCCGAAGATACCGGTATTTACGATGGTGATGGCAATGAATATACTCCGGTTACCATTGGTACTCAGGTATGGTTAAAAGAAAACCTGAAAACTACGACCTATAATGATGGAAGTCCCGTTTTATTACAGGAAGACCAGATGGATTGGGATGGCACGGTTTATCCTGCCTATTGCTGGCCTTATAACGATTACGATGCGTATGGCAATACCTATGGTGCCCTTTATAAATGGTATGTCAATAATTTTGGTATGACCCAGGGTAAATCGGTTTGTCCTGTTGGATATCACATCCCCTCGGGAAATGAATGGACTACCCTGATAAATTTTGCCGGAGGTACCTATTCGGCAGGTCCTATATTACGTTCAGTTGATTATTGGATGGAAACTTTTAGCACTGATGATTATGGTTTCACTGCATTGCCGGCAGGTGTCAGATGGACTGGGTCAGGTTTCGAAGGTATGGAGGAGCAGGGATCTTGGTGGACTTCGCAGCCCAATAACGGAGGATATACTTATGCCGTTAATATGAGTTCATTTACTGATGAAGTGAATTTGTCGGAATCCGACCCGATGTTAGGATTTTCTGTACGCTGCATACAGAACCCGGCAGGAGCCACAGCTCCTACGGTAACAATTACCGATGTAACAGGTATTACCTACGAGTCAGCTGTTTGTACAGGTGTTGTGACAAGTAACGGTGGTTATGCGGTTATTTCGAAAGGAGTAGTTTGGTCAACCGACCCGAATCCAACGCTTTCTGTGAATATGGGTAGCTATGTGCTGCCGTCTGGCATCGGAAGTTTTACAAGCCCTGTTGATTTGTTAACCGAAAATACTACTTATTATGTCAGGGCTTTTGCAACCAATGCCATTGGCGTGGGATACAGCGACGTGCAGAGCTTCACAACCGACGAGTTCCTTGGAATTTTCGACGGCGATGGCAACGAATATACTTCAGTAACTATTGGCACACAAAAATGGCTTACCGAAAACCTGAAAACTACATCTTATACTGATGCAAGCCCAATTGATAATGAGACTGACGAAGGTCAATGGGCTTTACCAGAAGCTTCCTATTGTTGGTACGACAACGATCAGGCTACTTACGGGAATACTTATGGAGCACTCTATAATTTCTTTGCTCAAAATCCATTGGCTAATGGTGGTAAAACACTGTGCCCCGATGGCTGGCATGTTCCTGCTGATTATGAGTGGATGTACCTGATTAATTATGTTGGCGGTGAAACCATTGCGGGCACAAAGCTCAAGGCCAATACAAACTGGCAGTCGGGTGGCGAAGGTACCGATGATTATGGTTTTACAGCTTTACCCGGGGGACAGCGCGTGAGCGGCACCGGATTTTCTGAAATAACCACGGAAGCCTATTTCTGGACATCAACAATGGGAATGAATGATGTTAATAATGCCCGTAATATGAGTGCTTCAGACGCGTTTACCGAATACTCCATGCAATCGGCTTATAATGGTTTGTCTATACGTTGTGTTCAGAACCCGATCATATCCTCTGTGCCCGAAATCAGCATTCAGGAACCGGTTAATGTAACATCTTATTCGGCCAATTTTTCGGCCAGTATTACATCTAATGGTGGATTGGATTTATTCAATAAAGGAATTATCATTTCAACAAATCCGGGTGTGAACCTGGCAAATGCCGAGCAGGTTTTGATGAAAGATAACACAAGTCTTGATGCCTTCGTAATATTTGCCGATGAGTTAATGGATAATACTACCTATTATATCAGGGCTGTTACTGCCAATGCAATTGGTGTTGCCTATAGTGAAGAAATTTCGTTTACCACGCCTGCAGATTTGGGAATTGTTGACGGTAACGGCAATGTGTATTCAAGTGTGGGTATCGGTTCGCAGGAATGGCTCACCACCAATCTGAAAGCAAATAAGTATA
>JAGOEF010000167.1 GCA_017997855.1 Bacteroidales bacterium | reverse complement strand
CACCTGCATTTCCAAAACCACCCAATACTTTATTTTTGGGCACAGTGGCAACAAAATCCTTTAAATAATACGGCTCAAAATAGGCTACATCTTCTAAAATTCCGGCAGTAAAACGGGCAAATGCCTCTGCACCCATAAATCCGGCCGAGGGATAAATTCCGTCAATAAACAGAATTTTAGGATGGACAATAATATCGCGGGCTTTCAACGAACCATTTCCGCAGCAAAAAATTTGATTTTCGCTGATAAACTCCCCGAAAGACCCGGATGTCAGTATTTCGGCTTGAAGCGAACGGATACACTCCAGGTTGATGTTGTAAATTGCAGCGTATACTTCGTCGCGGCGGGCTTCAATCATCGGGCAGATCAAACTGTCCGGTTTCAGCCCGGGTTGTTTGTTCAATGCCATTCCTGCCATTATTTTAAGCGTATCCACGGCAATCATGGGTTTGTTTAATGCATAGCACAGTCCTTTAACCGTTGACACTCCAATGCGTAAACCGGTGTATGAGCCCGGACCCTTGCTCACTGCAATGGCATCCATTTGCCCCAACAGTTTTCCGGCTTCGATGCAGGCTTGTTCTATCAGCAGGTTGAGCATGGCTGCATGCGACCGGTCGATGTGATTTTCGCTGCACGAAATTGTTTTCCCGTGCTCCGAAACAGCTGCTGAACAGACCGGAGTGGTTGTGTCAACCGAAAGAATGAGCGCCATGGCTATTTCTCTTTTTTATCGGTATTGAACAGTTCTTTTTTGTCAACTTTTATTACGGTCATTCCATCCTGCAATATTTTCGAAATCAGGCTGTAGGGCGCCGAAATTACCTCTTCGCCTTCGGTAAGTCCTTCGATAACCTCAATGTGTGAAGCATCCTGCACTCCGGTTTTTATCACTTTTTTCACCGCTTTACCATCCTTATAAACAAAAACTACTTCCTGCAGGCCTGTTTTTTTAGTTTCGTTTTCGTCGCTGTCTTCTTTCACGGTGATGTCTTTGGCCTGTTGGGTACTGTCGGGCCTTGTGGTTACAGCGAGTAGCGGAACACAGAGTACATTGCCTGCAGTTTTGGTTCTGATATCAACGTTGGCCGACATACCCGGACGGAAGGGGAATTTATTGCGTTCGCTTACCAGTTCGGCATACGATGAGGGTAAAATCCTGATTTTCACTTTAAAATTGGTCACCTGATCAGCCGACAATCCCGTAGTGGTAGCCGAATTGGCAATGTCGGTAACAACGCCTGCAAATTTTTTATTCAGATAGGCATCCACCTCAATATCGGCAGTGTCGTTTATTCCAATTTTTACAATGTCGTTTTCGTTTACGTCAACAATTACTTCCATTTCATAAAGGTTGGCAATGCGAAGCAGTTCGGTTCCCGCCATCATTTCGGTTCCAACAACCCGTTCGCCGAGTTCTACGTTGAGCAACGAGATGGTTCCGTCAACCGGAGCGTAAATCGAGGTTTTATACAAGTTTTCGTTGGCCTCTTTCACGGTGGCTTCGCCGCTGGCTACCGAGAATTCCGCAGCCTTCACGCTTTGACGCGCTGCATTCAGGTCGGCAAGTCCCATCTGATAGGCGGCCAGGGCATTTTCGTATTCCACCTGCGAAATAGCACCCTGATCATATAGTTTTTTGTTTCGGGTGAACGATAATTCGGTCTGGTTAAACTGAGCCTGAGTTTGCTCGAGACGGGCACGGGTTGACGCCAGATTTGCACGGGCGCTGTTCAGGGCAGCCACACTGCGGTCGAGTGCCGATTCGTAGAGGTCGGGTTTTATTTTCAGCAGGAACTGTCCTTTTTTTACCGGATCACCTTCTTTTACGGCTAACTCCACAATTTCACCCGATACATCAGGGCTGATTTTCACCTCGGTAACTGGTTGTACTTTACCGCTTGCCGTAACGGTTTCGACAATGGTGCGGCGTGCCGATTTTTCGACACTCACCTTGTTGGCCGCCTCTTGACCCATCCATCCGGCCTTGCGCGCAACTATCAGCATTACAATTAAAACAACCAGCCCGATAATCAGGTAGCGGTACAGCTTGCGTTTTTTTGTTTTTGTTTTCATAGCGATATTCCTATTCCCCTGTAAAAATCAAGGATTTTTTGTTTGAAAATTAAATCGTACTTCGCATTTATCATATCCGATTTCAATCGGTTGAGGTTGGTTTTTGCCGTGTTGAAATCGAGTGAGTTTACCAGCCCCAGGTCAAATCGTTGTTGGGTATATTCAAACGAAGCTTTGCTGGCATTGAATGCTTTTTCGGCGGCTTCATATTTTTTTAGGGCAGCGCGGGCATCGGCGTGAGCCTGCTGAATGTTGCGGTAAAGCTGCCTTTCGGCGATATTGTATGACAGATTACTCTGGAGTGCTTCAATTTTTGCGTTGGCTATGCGGTTGTTGGTGTACCACCCGTTGAAAATTGGGATGCTCATTCCGATACTTACCGAAGCACTGGCATTGTCGCGCAACTGGTCGCCGAAAGGCCGGGTAACATAGGAATAGTCGAAATTGTATTGATACACATCGTAGTAGTTGCCGTAGGGGTCGGTGGCATAACCGGTGAGTACCGGTGCAGCAGGAGTAACCTGATCAATCATTTTTCGGGCATTCGAATATCCGGTACCATAACTCGCCGACAACGATATCTGAGGACTTCGGGATCCGCGTGCCAGTGCCAGCTGTAAATCGGAACTGCGCATTTTCATGGAGGCTGATTTTATCTCCGGCATGTTTTTCAGTGCCTCCTGATAGATGCTTTCTACAGGCATCATAATGGCATTCCCGATGAGTGAGGATAAATCAGGGATTATAATTTCGAAATCGTTTTCATCGTCGAGTTGCAGCAATTGAACCATGTTCAAACGCGCCATGGCCAGCTGATTTTCGGCATTCACAACGGCCACTTCCTCGGTTGCCAGCTGTGCCTCAACCTCCAGCTTCGATTGCAGGGGCAGACTACCGGCACCGACCAGCTTGATGGTTCTTTCGAGTTGCTCACGGGTTATTTCGGCCTGTAATCTGGCGGTTTCAAGCACCTCGCGGGCATAGAGAATCTGCAGGTATGCCGAGGTAATATTGAGCGCCAGGTTGTTTTTGGCTGACTCCAGATCATACAGTCCGGCCTGTAAATCGGCTTCGCTCTTGCGGATGGTGTTGTACTGCTGAAACCCGTTGAAAAGTGTAACCGAACCCGAAATGCTGGCATTGGTGGAACTTACATTTTCCTCTGCAAATTCGTTGGTGAACGGGTCAACACTGCGGCCAAACGAAAAATTCTGGTTAACACCGGCGTTTATCGAGGGAAGAAGCCCAATCTTCGATGTCAGTGCGTTATTGCGGTACATGTCGATATACAACGATTGCTGCTTCAGTTCCAGATTGTTTTCGGCAGCATAGTCGATACACGTCTTTAAACTCCAGGCCTGTTGGGCATATATTCCGGTTGTAGCAAGCAACACAAGTACAAGGGTGGCAATTCGGAGCATAACATTTAATTTCAGGTAAAAGTACTCATAAAACGATTGATATTGCGTACAGGTATCGACTATTAAATATTTATTAAGATTTATTTTTTTGAAGAATAGACCGAAATTTCTGAGCCTTCCTGGCAGAATTGTCCGGTTTAGGCTTGGTTTTCAATAAGAATTAATAATATCGGTTTTTTAAATAGAAGTAAGTTGCGACAGAAATGACGAAAGCCAACATGGTAATTATGCTGAATGCTCCGGGTTTATTTCCCTTAGCAATTCTGAAATCATTGAAAATTTGTTTTTTAAGCAAGAATAGGTATGGAATTAAAAGAGCAAACAGAAAAAGTCCGACTTCAATATATTCGTAGGCTTTGATTTTATGAATATGAGTAAGTAGTATAAACCCAAGTCCCAATAATCCTGGGATAAGTCCGATCAAAGAATAAAACTTTCTACGATTAGGAAGTAAAAGAAAATCAACTTTACCAGAAGACATTCTAAGAAATTTTATAAGATTGTTTCTGTAAATGAAAAATATCGGAATAATTGTTAATGCCGAAAAAACGACCATTGCTTCATAAGGAATATACATCCAATTCAATGCATGAAATATGTCGCGCTTAAACGGAATATCTCTGATAAAGCTTCCAAGAGATTGATTTACTGCAATGATATAAACCCACAATAACCAGAGTTTCATGAACCCTTTTATTCTCTTGAAATATGTGTATAAAATGTAAGAGAATATTCCAATTAATAAGGCTGTTATAAAGTTTGCGAGGTAAATGCTTAACACACTCACTTGAGTCCATATAGGCGATGAAGAATGGTTTACACACTCCATGTAAAACCCTTTCAGCAGTGTTTTTCCGCCAAAAGATCTTATTACAATGAATTTGACAAAAGCAAGAGTTAATTTAGTAACGATATAAGCTGAAACAAATAAAAAAAAGGAATTAAGTATAATGAGAATGTTTTTTTTCATTTATTTCTTTAGAATTTCTGTTGAGTGAGTGCTTTGTAGGTGGAGCTTTGTAAATGTATTCATTTTATTCAATTTCAGATGACCCGTTCTTTTTAAACCACACCCATATTTTTTTAGGTTCTACTACCATTTTAGTGGGTACAGATTTAAGCCCCCATGAAAAAATAAGATTGCACTTCTAAAGTTTGGGAATTTTCTGTACCCTCTGGCAGCGATTTTTATTTCCTGGATTTTTC
>JAGOEF010000166.1 GCA_017997855.1 Bacteroidales bacterium | reverse complement strand
TCTATCTGGTTGTGAATGCCATGGGCGACGAAATGGTACAGATGCCCGATTTGAGGGGAATAAGCCTCCGCAATGCCATGGCAGTGATGGAAACTTATGGACTGGTGGCCGGAAATTTGCGTTATGTACCCGATATTGCCGAAAATAATGTCATACGTCAGCTGCATAAAGGGAAAGAAATTGAGCCCGGCGAAAAAATTAAAAAAGGCTCAAAAATCGATCTGGTACTTGGTCTTGGCCTCAGTGATGAACGAACCAGTGTTCCCCGGCTCAGTGGAATGACATATAAACAAGCCTATAACCTGTTACTTGATCAGTTTCTGAACCTGGGTGCAGTTACTTACGACAGCAGTGTTAAAAACCGAAAGGATTCACTCGATGCCCGGGTCTATCGACAATTACCTGCAGCCGATACAATAAACAAGATAAATTTGGGTTCTAATGTAGATATTTGGCTTACCCGCGATACGGCGCTGCTACACGGTGTTATGCCTGATTAAAAACTGAATTTATGAAGAAATGTACCTTCTTAATACTTTTTCTGTTGCCCGGGCTAAGTCTTTGGGCTCAGGAAACGCTTATTGACATTGCTCCATCGGTTATTCACGATTACAGCAAGAAGTACTTTAAAGAATACGATTACAAATCGGTGAAGAATGCCGATACCTTAGAATTGCCTTTTTTTGATGACTTTTCGAATTCCTATGTTTTTGCCAATCAAACAATGTGGGACGGACATTCAGCCTTCATTAATAATGGTTATGCCATCGACCCGGTTTCGATTGGCGTCGCCAGTCTCGACATTCTTGATAGTACCGGTGCTGTGTACACCAATTTGTCGTTTACTACCAGTCTGGTATCTGAATATCTTACCTCACAACCGATTAATCTGCAATATAATCCAGATGACTCGGTTTACCTGAGTTTTTACTATCAATGTGGCGGAACTGGTGAAAAACCCGACGAGGGCGACTCGTTGGTATTGGAATTCTCTTCGCCCGATACTACCTGGGTTTCGGTTTGGAATACCGATGGTGGCGTTGCTATGGATACTTTCCAGTTGGTTTTAGTCCCGGTTACAGACCCTGCTTTTCTGAAAAAAGGATTTCGTTTTCGTTTTAAAAATTATGCCAGTATCGGCTCAAACTACGAGCCTTCGTTCAACAGTAATTTTGACATCTGGAACATTGATTATGTCAGGCTGGATACTGCCCGAAATATGAATGATACGATTACGCAGGATGTGGCTTTTATTTCGGATTTCACCAGTATGATCGACACTTACGAAAGTGTTCCCTGGGAGCATTTTAAACCTGTGGCGGCAGCCAATACCATCGATTCACTGGTATATGTATACAAAAACAATGGTACCACCGGCCAGAACATTAACCGGCAATTAACCATACGCGATTTGTGGGGGACCGGCACCGGTTTTTCGAGCCTTGATGACAGTGAGAATATTTTACCCGGCAGTACCTTGAGTTATGGAAAGCAGGTAGATTATGTATTTAATTCGAATACTATTGATTCAGCATGTTTCGAATTAAAGGGTTTTATTAAAACGGATACCACCGCAGCACGCCGTCCTTATCGTTGGAACGATACAATCATCTACAATCAGTGTTTTTATAATTATTATGCCTACGACGATGGTTCTGCCGAGCAGGGGTATGGGATTGCCGGTCAGGGAACAGCCGGTTCGGCAGTTGCGTTAATGTTTGAACCTTTACAAGCCGACACATTGCGTGGTGTGAATATTTTCTTCAATCAGGTACTTAACGATGCAAATATTCATTATTTCTACCTGATGGTGTGGGAAAACGATGGAGGTGTTCCGGGTGATACACTGGTTGAACAGATTGGAGTAAGGCCAATTTATACTGATAGTCTCAACGAGTACCGATATTACGCACTCGATACTCCCGTTTTTGTTTCAGGCGCTTTTTTCATTGGTTGGGTAAAAACAACCGACGATATGCTTAATGTGGGCTTTGACAAAAACAGGGATGCTTCATCAAAACTATTGTATAATACCGATGGCAACTGGACTCAGTCGTCGCTACAGGGTGCTATTATGGTACGGCCTGTTTTTGGGAAAGATCCCAACCCAATGAGTATTCCTGTTGTTCCTGAATCCAGATTTGTATTATACCCAAATCCTGCTTCAAATCAGGTGAATATTGCATCCGAATACGGAACTTTAGATGGTGAGTGCTTCATTTACGATTGTTCAGGAAGGTTGCAGTTTTCGGGTAAGGCTTACGAAACCATCGACGTATCTCAATGGAACAATGGATTGTATATTGTTCATGTGATGCGTGACACAGGTCCGACTACCTTGCGCTTGGTTGTTTCTCACTAATGCTACAGCAGGATTACATTAACAACGCCGAGACCGAAAACCAGTCGGCCCAGGAAGATTTGTTCGAACATTTTCGTTTTGTAGTTGATGCAGGTCAAGCCGTACTTCGTATCGATAAATTTCTGGGCGGTAAAATAGCCAATGTTTCAAGAACCAGAATTCAGGCAGCTATCGAAGCCGGAAACGTCTTTGTAAACAGCAAAACCGTTAAATCGAATTATAAAATTAAACCCGGCGAAGTAATTACCATATTGCTAAGTTTTCCTAAAATTGAATTTGAACTTATACCCGAAAATATCCCACTTCAGATTGTTTACGAAGACAACGATTTATTGGTAGTCAACAAGCCGGCTGGAATGGTCGTGCATCCGGCGGTGGGACATTTCACCGGGACTTTAGTAAATGCATTGGCGTTTCACCTGCAGGGAAACGAATTGTTTTCCGAAAACGATATCCGCTCCGGGTTGGTGCACCGCATCGATAAGGATACCAGTGGATTGCTGGTGGTCGGAAAAAACGAGAAGACGTTGAATGGCTTGGGCAAACAGTTTTTTGAACATACCGCTTCACGAACCTATCATGCACTGGTTTGGGGCAATTTACCCGATGATGAGGGAACCATTACGGGTAATGTCGGAAGGCATCCCTCGAACCGAAAAGTTATGACGGTTTTTCAGGATGGTTCATCGGGTAAAAATGCGGTTACCCATTACCGTGTTTTGCAGCGTTACACCTATTGCACCTATGTTGAGTGCCGACTCGAAACAGGCAGGACTCATCAGATTCGTGTTCACTTCAGTAATCTGGGATTTCCACTTTTTAACGACTCGGAATATGGAGGCAATAGTATTGTAAAAGGTGCCTTATTCAGCAAATACAAACAATTTGTTGAAAACTGCTTTCAAATTTGTCCACGGCAGGCTTTGCATGCAAAAACACTGGGCTTTGTACATCCGGTTACAAAAAAGAAATTAATGTTCGACTCCGAAATTCCCACCGATATGGCCGCGTTATTGGAGAAATGGGATGCGTATATCTCGGGTCGGAGCGATATTGAAAAAACGATTTAATCAATTGATTATGAGAAGAATAATTTTTGTTTTAATTATCACAATTCCTGTTCTTATTTCGTGTAACACGAGAAATTCGAAATTGAACGAAACCGGAGGTTCTGTTGAGCATATTTCTGTGTCAGATACAATAACAGACAGTGCAAATACTGACGGGAACCTGATTCCCGATGATGCTGTGTATCAGATTGAACATGCATATCTGAAGTATACTTCTACCATTGGAGTCATTCGCGAGGTATGGTTTAGCGCTTATGGAAAACTTCAATACGAAGAAGCATACCGAATCGAAAACGGAACGAAGAGGGGTACCTGCTCGTATGTTATCGATGGATATAAATACGACATGCAGATTGGGTCAAAAGAGGTGGTAAAAACCCCTTTCCGGCCTGAACCGGCCACCGAATACGAGAAGCTTACTGCCCAGCAAAAAGAACAATATGGTGTGAAGAAAATTGGGGACGAGAGTGTGTTGAAACATTATTGTACGGTGGTGAGTTTCGAAAAGCCAATGCCTACCACTGTATGGCTATATAAAGGTATTCCGTTGAAATCGGTAAGCAGTAACCGGGGTGATGACCTGGTGATTGAAGCGGTACAATTCGACGAAAATCCGGTGGATTCAACAAAATTTGCGCTTCCTCAAGGGATTAGGATAATTCAGATTTAAAGCTTTTCGTACAATCCTATTGAATATTGTATAATAAATGCTATTGTTTTGGATAATGTCGGATAGAACTTGCATGTCTTATTTATTGTCGTATATTTGCACTGAATTACATAAGGTAATTTGAGTTATTTATAATTAATTAAACTTAGTATTGTACAATGAACATTTATGTAGCAGGAATTCCATTTAAAGCTTCCGAAAGCGAACTTAAAGGATTATTCGAAGAGTATGGCGAAGTAGTATCTGCAAAGATCATCATCGACAAATTTACTCAAAAAAGCAGAGGTTTTGGTTTTGTTGAAATGAGCAACGATGAAGAAGGACAGCGTGCTATCAGCGCGTTGAACAATTCAGCGTTCATGGGTAAGAATCTTATCGTAAACGAAGCTAAACCCAGAACCGAAAACTCATTCAGTAACAACCGGAACAGCGGTTACGGAAACAATCCTAACAGACGTTACTAGTCCTGTTATTGAAGATACCTCGGAAAGCCTCAGTGATGAGGCTTTTTTTTTGCATGTCGTTGCCAATTTTTATTTTGTATAAAATTTGTTATTTTTATGGTTCGAATAGTTCTTAATTCTAACTCTGATAGAAAACTTATATTC
>JAGOEF010000165.1 GCA_017997855.1 Bacteroidales bacterium | reverse complement strand
CTTTAGGATTGGCAGTAATTACCGAGCTACCCCTGATCGTAGTGAATGTGCAGCGTGCAGGACCATCAACCGGAATGCCGACCAAATCGGAACAAAGCGACCTGTATATGGCATTGTTTGGACGTAACGGCGAAGCTCCGCTTCTGGTATTTGCTGCGTCGAGTCCGGCCGATTGCTTTTACAAAGCTTACGAGGCTGCAAAGTATTCGATGGAACACATGACCCCTGTCATTCTTCTTACCGACGGCCAAATGGGGCAAGGCTCCGAAATATTCAGGATTCCCAAAATGTCGGAATTACCCCCGATAAATCCACCCATTGTTGCCGCTAACGACGAAAACTTCAAACCTTATGTTCGTAACGAAGATTTGGTAAGAGGCTGGGCAATTCCCGGAACCGAAGGACTGCGTCACCGCATTGGTGGCCTCGAAAAAACCAATGGAGCGGGCATTGTTTCGACCGACCCGCACAACCACGAGCTGATGATAGCCTTACGTGCCGAAAAGGTTGAAAAAGTTGCTGAATACCTTCCGAAGCAAACTATATCGGGCGACGAAAATGCCGATACGCTGGTGGTAAGTTGGGGCGGAACCTATGGCGAAGTATTTTCGGCTGTAAAAGAACTTTGCGCCGAAGGTAAAAAGATAGCCCACGCTCATTTTAATTACATCTGCCCGATGCCGAAAAATACGGCTGAAATACTTGGCAAGTTCAAGAAAATTGTTGTATGCGAACTAAACTCCGGCCAATTTGCAAACTACCTCAGGATGAAACATCCCGAAAACACTTACCTGCAATACAATAAAATGCAGGGATTACCATTTACCATACAGGAATTAAAAGAACATCTCAAAAAAATCATGTAAGGAGGTCAAAATGAGTTTCGAAGACAATTATACTATAGACAGATCAGAAGTTCCATTAACCAAAGAGGACTTCGTCAGCGATCAAATGGTAAAATGGTGCCCCGGTTGCGGTGCCCATGCCATTTTAAACTCCATCGAAAAAGTTTTTCCGGCCATCGGCTATAAAAAAGAAAACTTTTGTATTGTTTCGGGCATCGGGTGTTCATCACGCTTTCCCTATTATGTAAACACGTATGGTTTTCATGGCATACATGGACGTGCCAATGTGATTGCCTCGGGTGTTAAAATAGCCAATCCCCACCTCAGCGTATGGATTGCTACCGGCGACGGTGATTCGATGGCCATTGGAGGAAACCACTTTATCCATATCATCCGCCGTAATCTCGACGTGAACATCATGTTGTTCAACAATCAGATTTACGGTCTTACCAAAGGGCAATACTCTCCTACTTCACCAATGGGAGCAAAAACAAAAACATCGCCACAAGGAACCATTGAACAGCCTTTCAATCCGGGAGAACTTGTTATGGGTGCTCAGGGCACTTTCTTTGCCCGCACTGTGGATACAAACCCAAAACACATGACCGAGGTGATGTTTGAGGCAGCCCGTCATGATGGAACCTCGTTGGTGGAAATTATGCAGAATTGCATTATCTTCAACGACGATGCACATAAACTGATAACCTCGCGCGAGTTAAAAGACGATCATCAACTGATGCTGGAACATGGCAAACCTATGATTTTCGGTAAAGATAATGACAAAGGCATCGTTTTGGGACGCATGGGTCTTGAAGTAGTAAGCCTTGGTAAAAATGGGATTACCGAAAAAGATATTCTGGTACACGACATGCACCAGAAAGATCCGGGAATTCATTTGATGCTTGCCAAACTAAAACCACCGGTTTACCCTATTGCTTTGGGTGTAATCAGAGCTGCCAGTTTCCCCACATACGACGACCTCGTTGTAGAGCAAATTGAATACGCCAAAGAAAACAGCAATATTAAATGTGTGGATGATTTATTGAACTCGGGTGATACCTGGGAATTCTAAACAAAATACATTCATTTAAAAGCCCTGTCTGCGGGGCTTTTTTTATTTTATTTCGGAGAGCGATAACGAATGTCTGTCGATAGTGAATTTTGCCCCATCGTAAGCCAGAAACACGTCTGAAAATATTGCCTGGGCTTCGGTTTTCAAGAATTCTACGCTTGGATAGCGGGTAGAAAAATGACCGATAATCAATGCTTTTGCTCCCAGATTCATTGCTGTATGCGCCGCCTGAATACTGGTAGAATGACCTGTTGCACGTGCCAGTTCCTGAGCGTCGGATGCAAATGTAGCTTCGTGATACAGCACATCGGCAGGTCCGGTAATATTAATCAGGTCTTCGATATATTCCGTGTCGCTGCAATACATATAAGTGCGCGGAGCTATCGCAGGTAACGTAAATATTGTATAGTCGGCAAAGCTTCCATCGGAAAGATATATACCCTGACCTGATTTAATTTTACGGATATCGGAAAAACCAAGCTCATAACGGTCAATCATTTCTTTACGAATATTGGGAACCTGCTGTTTCTCCGAAAAACGAAATCCCCAGGTGGCTTTGCTGTGCTTCAGCGGGAACGAAAAAACCTGAATATTTTTTGTATCAGCAATCAGTTGCAATCCATCGCCTGAATGAGCATGAAACTGAATTTCATAAAGCAAATCAATCCCTGTATTTTTCCACAAATAATTAAGGACTTTCTTCAATTCAGCCGGAGCATATAAATGTAGTTTCTTTTTTCGGCCCAGCAGGTTCATGCTGGTCAGCAATCCAAAAATCCCATAAAAGTGGTCTCCATGTAAATGAGAAATAAAAATATGCTCGATTTTGAGAAAACTAATATGATTCCGGCGCAACTGAATTTGGGTGCCTTCGCCACAATCAACCAGCATTGGGTGCTCATTATAGCTTACTACCTGTGCCGAAGGAAAACGATCGGTGGTAGGCAGGGCACTCGAAGAACCCAGTATTTGAATTGTAAATTCCATTAACGCGTTTTTCTTAACTTTTTACCTGATTCCCATGATGCATTCTTGTCCTTCTGACCCTTTTAATTAAGAGGTATACCATAATTACAAATAAAATGCAAAAAACTATTCCTTCAGCAATCAGAATAATTAGGCCGGGGTCTTGCATCGATATCAAACAGTTAAAAATGTGGAAATCAAAAAACTGATTTCAATCAAAGGCTTAGGAATGGCATACAGCAAAACGGCCAGACAATTACTCCATGTACTTGGCCAGCTTCTGCATCAACACATCTTTTTGCTGGAATCCCACAAATCGCTCTACTTCTTTTCCGTTCCGAAACACAATCAGGCAGGGAATCCCGGTTACATTGTACTGCGACGAAAGTTGTTTGGCATTATCAACGTTTAGTTTGGCAAAGCTGATTTTTCCATTGGTTTCAAAAGCCACCTGCTCGAGAATCGGAGCCATTGCTTTACATGGTTTACACCAATCGGCATAAAAATCAACCACAACCACCCCGCTTTTGGTGTTTTTAGTAAAATTGCTTTCGTCGAGCACTTTAACGCGTGAATCGTCGGCAGTTTGGGCGGTAAGGGTTATCGAAGAAAAAACCATTACAATCATGCCCATCAGTATAATTCTCATTGTTGTTTTCATAATTCATCAAATTTAAACTTGCTAATATAACGTAAAATTTCATTAAAATTATCTGCATCCATTCCAACAAAGTCTTTCTTCGACTTGAACCAGGTTATCTGCCGCCTTGCCAGATGCCTGGTATTGCGTTTAATGAGTCTGATTGATTCATCTTTCGCAATTAAGCCATCAAAGTAAGGAAACCATTCCCAGTACCCAATTGTTTTGGCTGCCACTAAATTTTTAAATTGGTACAAATAGCGTGCCTCTGTCTCGAGGCCTTTCGAAATCATTGCATCAACACGGGCGTCAATACGCTGATACAATTCATCTCGTTCTCGCTGAAGACAAATTTTAATCATTCCGAAATCTCTTACTTTGTGATTTTTCACCCGGAATTCGGAATAGGGCCGACCTGTTAAATAAAAAACTTCCAACCCGCGCAATACACGTTGAATATTATTCCTGTCAACCTGATTATAGTATTGCTCATCGACCTGTTTCAATTCATTCAGCATGGCTTCGTGGCCGTATTCAGCAAAGCGGGCATTTAATTGTTCCCTGATACCGGCGTTAAATTCAGGCATAAAGTCAATACCTTGTGTAATGGCATCAAGATAAAGACCGGAGCCTGCAGAAACAATGATTACCTGATAATTGATAAATAATTCACCAAGTAGTTTCAGAACATCTTCTTCGTAGCGGCCTGCATTATAATAATCGTGTATCGAAAGATTACCAATAAAGTGGTGTTTTACCTTTTTCAACTGTTCTTCATCGGGGCAGCCCGAGCCAACAGGCATTTCGCGAAACATTTGCCTCGAATCGCAATTAATAATTTCGGTTTTAAAATGCTCTGCCAGTTGTATACAGATATCGGTTTTACCGACACTGGTGGGTCCGGCAATAATAATCAGGGTAGGTTTCCCCATTACAAATCGTAGTTATCTATCGAATCAAAATTTTCGAAATCTTCTTCATCGAGGTCGAGCTCATCAAATTCATCGCTCAAATCATCGGAATATCCGGCAGCCGAAATTTCATCCACTTTAATTTGCTGAGGGGCAATACCACTACACAGAGTACAGATTGGATAGCTTAAATTTGCATCGGCAGCATCGGCTTGCCTTACATTCACTACTTCGAGTAAAAAATGACGAACCGAGAAGAAATCGTAAATATAGATGAGCTTCTCGCCTTTCTTCGAATAGAACGAACTAATGATTGTTTCATCCATCA
>JAGOEF010000163.1 GCA_017997855.1 Bacteroidales bacterium | reverse complement strand
AGTGAAGAAATTTCGTTTACCACGCCTGCAGATTTGGGAATTGTTGACGGTAACGGCAATGTGTATTCAAGTGTGGGTATCGGTTCGCAGGAATGGCTCACCACCAATCTGAAAGCAAATAAGTATAATGATGGCACACAAATGACCCGGGTGGATGATGAAATGCAATGGATGAATTTAACCGACCCGGCTTATTGCTACTATGACAATGATTCACTTACCTATCTGGATCAATATGGAACTTTGTACAACTATTATGCTGTTAATCTTCTGGAAACAGGTGGCCGCAATATTTGCCCAATAGGATACCATGTACCTGATTATTATGAATGGGAGCAACTCATGAATTTTGTGGGAGGGCAAACAAATGCCGGTGGTGCACTCAAAGAAACCGGTTATGCCCACTGGCAGGCACCGAATACAGGTGCTGATGATGCCTACGGCTTTACCGCATTGCCCGGTGGTGTGCGCGAATCAGGTATTTTTAATCTGGTTGGCTTTACAGGCGACTGGTGGTTGAGTACTCCATACAGTGATATGAGTGGCTGGCACATGTACTTGCAAAGCACAACTATGGAAGCAAATTATAATGGTGCAGCCAGTACAAACGGATTATCGGTGCGCTGTGTTAGAAATCAGGCAGGAGCTACGGTTCCAGCAGTAAATACTTTGGGTTCATACGATCTTTTGATTGCTTCGTTTACTGCCGAGGGGAATGTTGCAGACGAAGGTGGAACTACGGTTATCGATAAAGGCTTCATTTATGGTACCAATCCGAATTTAACTTTCAATACGGCTTCGGGTAGTGTTTCCGCCGGTGCCAATGGAGGTTGGTACGATGCGCCTATTGAGGGACTCCAGCCGGGCGTTACCTACTATTTCAGGGCTTATGCCTATAATAGTCAGGGTATGGCTTTGGGTAATATTATGTCGGCAACCACCGTTATGATACCTACTCCCATTGATGGCGATGGAAATATTTATTCCTACGTAATTATTGGTAATCAGGCATGGCTTGCCGAAAATCTTAAAGCCACGCGTTTCAACGATGGCAGCTCGATTATGGAGGTGACCGACAATTTGCAATGGCAATCGATTATGGCTCCGGCATATTCATATTATGCAAATAATTATTTGTTGTTTGGAGAGCAGTATGGTGTGCTATACAATGGCTATGTGTTCGATAAGGATGCAAATGGCAACCGAAATGCCTGCCCGGTAGGTTGGGTAGTTCCTGATTACTCTCAATGGATGACATTATTGTATTATCTTGGAGGTCCAGAAGTATGTGGCGGAATGCTGAAAGAAGCAGGAAGTACGCATTGGACAGCCCTGAATAATTCAACAAATTCAACCGGTTTTACCGCCCTCCCCGGTGGCAGAAGGCAGGCATCCGGTACTTTCTTTGATATTAATACTGCAGGTTATTGGTGGTCGGGTTTTAACAATATGCCGAAACCAACAGGTTTTGGCAATGCGTTTAATATGACTGATGATTCTGATATGGTTAATGAAAGTATGGCTGATCCAAACTCCGGAGTATCCATCCGATGCGTTTTTATGGGTGAAGGTGCTTTCGGAGAATAATGTATCAAGAGATTACTGTGGCAGGTACGAAACCTGCCACAGTTACTTTAATTGAAGACCTTTGATAAACGAAATCATTGTATTGATTCTTTTTGAAAACAATCCGTATATTTGCACTAATTAAAACTTATGGCATGCGTTTCAAGGTATTGATTTTGGCTTTTCTGTGTTTCTCGACCGGAATATATGCTCAGTGTAACAAGATGCCTAAATGGCTGCTTGGTACCTGGGCCATCGAAAATCAGGCCGGAGTATCGTTTGAGCAATGGACAAATATTGGTGATACAATATATTCCGGACGAACTTTTGGACTGTATGGAAAAGACACCCTGTTATTCGACGAAATGGCCATAAAATGTATCGATGGAAAACCCGTGTATTTTATGTACGGGTCGATGAAAAACAACAGGGTGTTCGCTGGTTTTAAACTCACCGAGCAAAGCGATGCCAATACCTTGTTTTTTAGTAATGAAGGCGTTGATTTTCCGCATGAGTTTTGTTACAACCGTGCCGATAAAAATACGGTATATGTGTGGTTCCATAGCGCAAATCCCGATGAGGCCTGCACCGACTTTAAAATGACCCGGACTTCACACTGAGCATGCAACCACTGAATTTGCCCCCGGTAGAGCTTATGTTGCGTAACAACAACCAAAGGGTCGAGGTGTTTGATATATTTCGTAAAAGATATGTTACATGTACGCCCGAAGAATGGGTGCGGCAGCATTTATTACATTTTTTAATTCAACACCGCCGATACCCGGAGGCATTAATTGCTGTTGAAAAAAGCCTGAATATTAATGGATTACACCGCCGGTTTGATGCCGTTGTTTTTAACCGCGAGGCACAACCCATTCTCGTGGTGGAATGCAAAGCGCCTGCCGTGAATTTAACTCAGCCGGTTTTCGACCAGATTTGTGCATACAACAGTAAACTGAATGTTGAATATCTGCTTATTTCCAATGGACTTCAACACGTGTGTCTCAAAAAAAATCATGCAGGTAACTTTGGATTCCTGCATGATATTCCAGAATATAGTGTTATTACAAACTAATAATTGCGTCCAAATAAATAAGCTGCGGTTAAACTAAACGATGATATATGTGCCTTAGTGTACTCATTTGCAATGAAATCGCTCAGTCCGAAAGCATAATTGACACGTAACTGATATTGCTTAAAATCAACACCTGCAGCCACGCTCAATCCCGTATCGAAGCGCTTGTAATATTCATAGCCTTCTTCGTAAAGCGAATAGGAGTGCTCTTCGTCTTCCATCCAGGGCTCTGGATCTTCTATGGTAACAATAGTTCTTGAACGACCCGCCAACGCTACGCTTACATAAGGGCCAACCTGACCGAAAACGCTGACATTCCCAATGGGCATTTTGTAGCCTATTTCGATTGGGATGTCAAGAAAACTGAATGTGTTTTTGTTTTTGCCAAAAATGATGTCGTTGTTATATCCCTTTTGGTATAGCGAGATGGTTGTGCCTAAATAAATAAAACTCAGAATCTCGAACTCAGCAGTTGCTCCAAGTTGAAAACCAAGTTTACTAGTGTAATCTGCACTCCCCGAAAACTCGTTGGTTTCAATAAATTTCGATACGGTAAAACCCGCTCTCGGACCAAAGTGAAGTCCTTGTGCCATTATCATTCCTGTCATCAGTACCAGAACGATTGAAATGATTGCTTTTTTCATAGTATTTGATGTGTTGGTTATGTTAAAAACTTGTTTCTATATCAGTAATAAAAATTATAGTTCTCATATTGCAAAGTTATGTCATAAATTTGTACTTTTATAGGATTATTCAGAAAAAATGCAAGTATGAAACAAGTATGTATTGCAATGCTGCTGCTGATAAGCCTTTCAGCGAGTTCGCAACGCCTGATCAGGGGCTATCATGTTGCCTTTTCCTATGGCTTTTTGGACAAGGGTGATAACATTACGATAACAGACCTCGACAATGCAACGTCGTATGTGGGCGAAGCTACCAAAGGAAATGCCTATTCGTTGTTTTTCGGTTTTCCGCTCGACTACGGGTATGGCCGTCACCGTTTTACCCTGCTGCCTGCCCTCGATTTTACCATGGCCGACTGGCCGCTGGAATTCGAAAACGAGAATATACCCTTTGGCCGCTCTGCCGACGATAGCATCAAGGTGAGCGCCACCATAATTATGCCGCAGCTGGGCTTGCATTACCGGTATCATTTTTTTGCCGGCAAATTGCATTTTGCCCTCGGATTGGGAGTTGATTTGAAAATACCTGTTTCATCACAATTGTCGCTTACCGACAAAGATAAGCTGGAATATACCCCCGAAAATGGCTTTAACTACACCATGCCTTATCCCACGGGTTCAATTTTCGAAACAGCCGACAATCCCGGGATTCATATTTCGCCACGTATCGGGTTTGATGTGTATATCAGCCGGTTTTTCGTTTTTAATATTTTTTACTATCGCACCGTTCTTAATGCCGGGTTTGATAAATCAATTCTCAGCGGCCATATAGCGGGAGGAATCAGTTATATGCTGCCATTTGGTAAAGACGATGACTCACGTGTACTTCAACAATATAAAAAACAGTAACGATGAAAAAAATAATTTCGTTTTCGATATTGATTATCTGGGCCGGCGTTATCTTGGCTCAGCAGGTAATTCCCGTTGTGCAGACCGGTCATTCGGGTAAAATCAGGGTTATAAACTGGGACGACTCAGGTCGTTATCTGGCCAGTGCCGACGACAACAACGATGTGGTTATAAACGACGTGGTTGCTGGTAAGCAATTTTATAAAGTGAAGCTTCCCGGAAAAACAGGTATTTCCGACCTGAAATTCGAAGGAAACAAATTGTTGATTGCCAATAAAGGGAAGTTTTATTCATTCGACATGCTTACTTTGAAGCTGAGCGAAGGTGCTTCTTCGTTTTCGACGGCTTCCGATGACGGCGGTTACAAAATTCGGGGTACAGCCGTTAAAAAAGGAATGAAATCACTTATCAACAAAGATGTTTATGTGCATTTTACACATATAGCCGAGCATCCCAGCCTTCCGCTGGTTATTGCCGGTGACGAACGGGGGTGGCTGTATTTCTGTAATAAATCCTTGAATATTAAGAAAAAAGAACACACCCACCGGTTAGATATTACTGATATCGATTATTCCAACGACGGCAGGTATGTTGCCATTGCCTCGGCCGACC
>JAGOEF010000164.1 GCA_017997855.1 Bacteroidales bacterium | reverse complement strand
AAGATTCTCATGGCTTTGTTGATATTGTGGTTGACGATTGGCTCAACATCGGTGAAAAATACATCGGCGTAAGCATGCAGGTGAACGACGTAACGCTTTACGGGTGGATTCTGGTGGAAGTAACCGATTACGCCAGTGTTATTGTTAAAGAATTTGCCTGCAACATAAACCCGTATATCGGGATTGTGCCCGGAGCAACAACGCAGGCATTCGAAATCTACCCCAACCCGGCTAAAAACGAGGTGTATATTAACCTCAACGGCGTAAACGCGGGCAAAACGGCCAGGTTCACTTTGTACGACCTCAGCGGAAAAAAGCTGTTGCAGGTGGACGATATACCCCAAAACGGTCGCATTGCCCTGCCTGAATTTGCCAAAGGCTTGTATATTGCCGAAATTGAGATGGAGGGGCAACGGTTTACCGAAAAACTGGCTATTGAGTAAACAAAAGTAATCACGCAAATTGTTTCTCACGCATATTGAGATACAAATTTCAGGAAATAACTCCTCTACACTAATTCAGGCGCGGAATAAACTTATTATACTTTTGAAAATCAAGATTTTCGGGTGTCATCCGAAAAAGTCATATTTTTGCCAGAAAATAAGCCGATGAATAAATTTATCATCATAGCATTACTAAGCCTAGTTTCGTTGTATGGCGCAGCCCAAACCGCTGCAAATTTTTCGGCGAGCGATTGCAAGGGAGAACCCTATGATTTATACACCGAACTGGACAATGGTAAGGTTGTGGTAGTTTGCTGGATAATGCCTTGCGGTTCGTGTATTTTGCCGGCAGTAACCACCTATAATGTGGTGCAAAGCTTTTCGGAAAGCCATCCGGGTAAGGTGGTAATGTATCTGTGCGATGATTTTGCCGATTCAAACTGCGCCACAGTAAATGCATGGGGTAACGCGCATCAGATGTCGAACACAATCCGTTTTTCGGATGCATCAATCGACATGCTGGATTACGGCGGATATGGAATGCCAAAAACAGTGGTGTTCGGCAGCCGGGATCATAAAATTTATGATACCCAGATTTATACGGTCGATCACAACCAACTGCTCGCAGCCATAAATCTGGCCATCACCGAGTCGTCGTCGGTAAACAGTGCGGGCGTTGATGCAAAACTGAGTTTGACACCCAATCCGGCCACAACATCCAGCATATTACGGTTTTATCTCAGCGAACCCACCGAACTCCGCGTCGGAATTTTCGCCTCACAGGGAAACATGGTGCAAAAACCGCAAACCTACCTTCTCGGGGCGGGCAATCACGAAATATTACTCGACACCCAAACACTGAAAAGCGGGTTCTATTTTATAAAGCTGCAATCATCATCGGGAACCGAAACCATAAAATTATGCATTCTGTAACACAGGATAAAATCACGCGCTGTCTCGCGCTTCTCGTTGTTATTTTTGGGACATTTACCGGCTTTGCAGACCCGGTTTCGGCACAGTGCTGTGCCGTTGGCAGTGGGAATCCTCTGGCCTCCGATGTTTCGCAAAGTACCCTGGTATGCCGTCAGTTCGAAATTAACACCAACTATCAGGCGGTCAGCAGCTCAAAGTTTTTGCATTATGCCGAGCCCGACACGCTGTTTATGAAACACTTCAGCAGCAATTACCTCTACACCCGGATTTCGTACGGCATCACCAACGCTTTTACGTTTTCGCTCGAATCGGGATACTGGATCAACAAATCACAAATTGGCCTGAACAATGCCGATACCATAAGAACCTCGGGGATATCAGATATTGTTCTCTTTCCACGTTACAACCTGATTCACCGTAAAAATTTTGAACTTACTGCCGGTCTCGGTTTAAAAATACCCGTAGGAGAATATGCCGATTCCATTGGTCGGGTTGAGCCATTTTCGGGTCAGACAATATATTATACAAAATCACCGGCACTGCAGGCCTCCACCGGATCGAACGACTTTATCCTGAATGTGTTTTGCGTCAAAAAATTCAAATCAGGTACCTGGCGGCTTTTTGCAAATACCATTTACATTTTGAAAGGCTGGAATCCAAACGGCGAGAAATTTGGTGATTATGCCAGTCTCAGCATTTTTGCGGGTAAATCGTTTGGTCCCCGCCTGAATGTTTTGCTCCATACCCGGTTCGAGTGGATGGGCATGATGAAAATTAATCCGGTGGTGGGTATGATGGGCACGTACGATTACGACCCAAAGGCTACCGGCAGCAAAAAAATATTTATTGTACCTCAGGTCAACTACATGCTTACCAAAAATATCAGTGTGTATCTGCTCAGCGAAATTCCCGTTTATCAGTATGTAAACAAAACGCAGATAGCCTCTCAATTTCAGCTGACTACCGGTTTATCGTGGAGGTTTTCGCTACCCGACAAGAAAATATAAACGGGGATAAAGCCTTATTCCCCGCCAAACTCCATCAGAAAAGCTTTGATAAAATCGTTGATTTTGCCGTCCATCACTGCCTGCACATTTCCGGTTTCGTGGCCGGTACGCAGGTCCTTCACCATTTTGTAGGGGTGCATCACATAGCTGCGTATTTGCGAACCCCATTCAATTTTCTTCTTCTGGCCTTCGATTTTTTGCTTTTCTTCGAGTTGCTTACGAAGTTCGAGCTCGTAGAGGCGCGATTTGAGTAAGCGCAAGGCATTTTCTCTGTTTTTTAATTGCGAACGGGTTTCGGTGTTTTCGATAACTATACCCGACGGAAGGTGGCGTAAGCGTACTCCGGTTTCAACCTTATTCACATTCTGTCCGCCGGCCCCGCTGCTGCGGTAAGTATCCCATTCTAAGTCGGCCTGATTGATTTCGATTTCGATGTTGTCGTCCACCATCGGATAGACAAACACCGAGGCAAACGAAGTATGGCGTTTGTGGGCAGCATCGAAAGGAGACAGGCGCACTAAACGATGAACTCCGTTTTCGCTTTTCAGGTAACCATAGGCAAACCTTCCCGAAAACTCAATGCTCACCGATTTAACGCCTACCGTATCGCCGGGCTGAAAGTCGATTTCGCGCACCTTGTAGCCATTGTCTTCGCCCCAGCGAATATACATACGCATCAGCATTTCGGCCCAGTCGTTGCTTTCGGTACCACCGGCTCCGGCATTGATGTTGAGCACGGCGTCCATGCTGTCTTCTTCGCCACGCAGCATGTTCTTCAGTTCCAGATTTTCGACAGCACGCAAGGCCAGCCGATAGGAGGCATCAACTTCCTCTTCGCCGGCATCACCACTTTCGGCAAACTCCATCATTACCTGAAGATCGTTTACCAGTGCATTTACTTCCTGAAAAGCATCAATCCACTGTTTTACCGCACTGATGTTTTTCATGTGGACTTCGGCAGCCTTAGGGTCGTCCCAAAACCCGGGATTCTGTGTTTTTTCGGTTTCTGCCTCAACAAAAGTTATTTTGTTGTCGAGGTCAAAGAAACCTCCTCAGGGCATCGAGCCGCCCGTTAATATCTTTATATTGTTCCTGACCTATCATATTTCTGATTTTGTGCAAAAATAGGTTTTATTTCGACATGAAAAATCCAATTAAGCTGCAGGTTCTGTCATCTGAAAAACAAGCATTTAATTTCACCCGATACAAATCAATAAAATTGTTTTTCAAAAAAACACATCGTTTTGCTATAATTTTAGTTAAATTTACCGTTGGTATTGAATTTTCAACATTAGAATATGCTTATGAAAAATTCCAGCCTCATCCTGTTACTCTTAGGATTAGCTCACGGGGGAAGCTCTCAGATAATTCAGGTTACTTTTCAGGCGGGCTGCCTTGCCGGGAGCCTCGATTCGGTGGTTGTTAAAAACATCACCCAATGCTCCGACGACGTTGTGGTTTACGATACGGACACATTGTGGCTCGTTGTCACCGGGCTTCATCAAACCCAAACAGATGACATGCCACAGCTTTTACTTTATCCGAATCCGGCTCAGCAGCGCACCAATCTTGAATTCCTTGTCGAAACAAGGGGTTTGGTCGCAATCGGAGTAATTTCGCAAACCGGAGCAAATGTCTTTTCGGATGCTTTTATCGCTGAAGCGGGGCAACAGCAGTACGTACTTCCGGAGTTTAATCCGGGCTTGTATATTGTTGTCGTGAAGACACCCGACATTACATACACAGGAAAGCTGATTGCGGAAAAGTATGAAAAATCGGCTTCGCAAAGTACTGGTAATCCCCCGGTTAAAATTGAAGCCGTGCAGCACAATCCCATATTAAGACAAAAAAATATCATTCAGTTTGTTTACGACGACGGGGATGTAATATTGTTTGAAGCATTTTCGGGCGATTTGCCGTCGGTACTCAAAACCCAAAGCAATTTTAATTTCGAAAACAACATTGAATTCTGTTTTGTGGAATCTGCCATTACGGGCAACGATTCTCTTTGTGTTCCCATGCAGCAAAACTACTTTGTCGATTTTCAGGATTACCTCCAGTATGAGTGGGATTATTCCGGCAATAATGTAAACTATATTGCGGGTGAAACAGCCGCCGAAATTACTTTAAGCATGGGCAGCGAAACAGAACCGGGGAACATAAGTGTTATAATATCTTCGGCTTGTGGAGTGGAGGCCATCCGCAGTATGCCCCTGAATTTGATTACCATACCCGATCAGGCTGTTGCAACGCAAGCAACTGCAATTACCTCAACCGGTTTCACAGCAAACTGGAGCGAAGCCGGCAACGCTGCAGGGTATTACCTCGATGTTTCGCGAAATGCTTCATTCACCGATATTATTCCGGAATACCATCATTTGGATGTTGGCAACTATACTTCC
>JAGOEF010000162.1 GCA_017997855.1 Bacteroidales bacterium | reverse complement strand
AACTATGGCATACACAAAATTGGATGTGGCGCCCAACTGGAAAATATTGTATCCTGCAGGCAGATCATCGGGTAAGGCATAGGCCTGTTGGTTCCATGCGTTGGTTTCCTGATTATAACGCATTAAGCCATCGTGGGTTTTAACATACAGTGTATTCTCCCACACAAAATAGTTTTCGAAATACTGGTATGGATTGTTGTCAATGAGGTTTGCACCGGCATACTCCCAAATTTGTTCAGAAGTATTGAAGCGGTAAATTGCCAGGCCCACATTGGCGAAAACCTGATTGTTGGCATTAATTAATTCAACCGGACTTCCGCGCCAAAAAGCGGGGTCGTTCACCTGTGACCAGGTATTTTGCGAAAAAGCAAATGCCTGTATGAACAGGCATAATGCTAAAGTGATGAGGGTAGTTTTCATGGTTGATGTATTGGTTGATAATTCAGTTATTACAAGGGAGGCAGCGGTGGAGGCACCGATCCGAAAATGCTTCCGAGCTCGGCCTGATCACCTGCTTTTGCCCAGCCGGGCATTCCTTCGCGCCATACCATGGTATCGCGGTTTATCTGTCCTTGTGTTGCATATTGCGACAGGGTAGCCACATCGAATGGGCCGGCTTGTTGACCGTTGATGGCAACAAAAAACTTCACCTGACCGGGCAGGGGAGGAGGCATCATTCCGGATTGCTGTTGGGGTGCCTGTTGATGTTGCTGTTGTTGATTGCCCTGATTCATGGCGTTCATCATCTGACCGGCCATTGCAAAGCCCATTCCCATTCCCATTCCTTCGCTGGCAGCTCCACCGCCAGGGTTAGTTGCAGCAGCTTCCATGGCATTGGCTGCCTGAAACTGTGTGTATTTACCCAAATCGCCGATAATACCCATGCTTGAGCGTTTGTCGAGGGCTTCTTCAACATTGGGTGGCAGACTGATGTTCGAAATCAGAAATTTGGTCATTTCGAGGCCGTAAACACCGTATTCTTCGATGATTTTCTTACCAACAATGTCGGAAACTTCGTTGTAATTGGATGCCATATCAAGCACCGGAATTCGGGCCTCGCCGATAGCATCGGTAAAACGGGTTACAATGATATTGCGGAGTTGGTTGGTAACCTGTTCGGTTGTAAAAGTACCGTCGGTACCTACAATGTCGCGGATAAAAGTGGCAGCATCTTTCACACGGAATTCATACACGCCAAAAGCCCTGATGCGGATAGGACCAAACTCAGGATCGCGCAGCATAACCGGATTGGGGGTTCCCCATTTATTGTCGAGAAATTTCTTTGTATTCACAAAATAAACTTCAGCCTTAAAGGGTGAGTTGAACCCATATTTCCATCCTTTCAGGGTCGAAAGTATCGGCATGTTTTCGGTACTGAGGGTGTACATACCCGGAGCGTACACGTCGGCAATCTGGCCCTCGTTGATAAAAACGGCTACCTGCGATTCGCGGACCGTAAGTTTTGCCCCCATTTTAATCTCGTTCTGATATCTTTCGAAACGATGCACAATGGTATCGTTGGTTGGATCGAGCCATTCGATAATATCAATAAATTCAGCTTTCAATTTGTTAAGTAGTCCCATAATAAAGTTATTTTTTAGAGTTAATATATGATTTTAGTTCAAGTAATGCACGGTTGAAATTTTCGGTCAGTTGCGAAATTCTAACATTGGAAATCTCCGTCAGGCTGTTCTTTAGGCTAAGTTTCTCGATATCCTGATATTCCTTGTGAATTTGAGTCATACCTAACAGGAGAGCTCCTGTTTTTGCTTTATGGGCAATGGCATGTATCATTTCAAAATCGCTTGCCGCAATGGCAATTTGCATTTTATTGTGATAATCGGCAAACAGGGGTTCCGAAAGTTCAACCAGTTCGCGCTGAATGCTTGCGTCATTCATGGTGCGATTTTCGAACCCTTCGAAATCAATTTGAGACATGGACTGTATCTTTAAGTTTGCAAGGTCAAATATAGCAATTTAAATAGCACATTACATTGTACCTGAACGCTTGGTAACAAAAAACTAAGAAAATACCTGTATGTGTCGGGAATTTAAAACTTCTTTGAGTGCCCATTTATCTGATTGCTATGTTGTTTCGCTGGCTTTATTATACGGTATGGCTTATTGGTAAATTACCATTGATAACGTTTTGCTGCCTGCCCTACAGAATAAAAAACAGAAATACTCTCAGGGTTTTACCCGGAGAGTTATTTCTGCCTTAAATATTTCCCCGCAGGGAGATTATCTCTTCAACAATCTTTTATTCACGAATTCGAGGAACTCGTCGCGATAGGAGCGACCAATTGGAATTTTGTTGTCCTGAATAATTACATCGTTACCATCGATTTCTTTAATGTGGGCGATGTTGATAATGTATGACTTGCTGGTGCGGATGAAGATTTCTTCGGGCAATTTGTTATGGATGGTTTTCACATTCATTGCAGTCATGTATTTACCGTGAGTGGTGTGAATAATCACATAATCTTTCAGCCCTTCAATGAAGAAAATTTCGTCAAAATTGATTTTAACGTATTTTCTGTCGGATTTAATAAAAATGAAATCATCTTCGATAGCTTCCAGCATTGAGGTGCTTTTCGACATGCGCAAGATTTCTTCTGCTTTGTTTACTGCTTTCATAAAGCGGTCTAATTTAATCGGTTTAACTAAATAATCTACTACATCAAGTTCATAAGCTTCTACGGCATACTGCGGGTATGCGGTTGCAAGAATCACCAACGGTTGATTGGGAAGGTCGCGGAGGAAATTAAGCCCCGAGATACCAGGCATTTCGATGTCGAGGAACATAAGGTCAACATCGTTTTCCTGCAAATACTGGGTAGCTTTTATCGCATCATCGAATTCACCAACCAATTCCAGCATGGGAACTTCGTTGATATTCATTTTCATGCCCTCTCTTGCCAAGGGTTCATCGTCAATAATGATACATTTCATTGTGCTAGGTTTATGTTTAATTTTACACTATATAATGGTTCACTCTCTTTGATTTCCAGTTCATAACACTCGGGGTACAATAGCTCTAATCTGCGCCTGATGTTCATGAGACCAATTCCTCCTTTTTTATGCTTTTTGTAACCTTCGTTCGTATTCTCAACAAAAAACAACAGCTTTTTGTTTAAAACCTCAATAAAAATGCGAATATATCCGTTTTTTTCAGATTTTTCAATTCCATGTTTGACGGCGTTTTCAACAAATGGTAAAAATATGAACGGAAAAATTGTTAATCCACCAATTTCACCCTTCATTTCGAATTGAATATTGGCATCGGGAAAACGTAGTGATTGCAGGTCTAAATATTTTTTGATATAATCGGCTTCAGCGCTTAGTAACACTTGATCTCCCGAGCATTCGTAGGTTTGATAACGTAGCAAATCCGACAGTTGAATTATGGTCTCTGAAGCCTTCGATGGGTTTGTTTTTGTCAACACAAGTATTCCATTCAGGGTGTTGAAAAGAAAGTGCGGATTCATTTGCGTTTTTAAGAAATCGAGTTCGGCTTCGAGCTTTGCCCTTTCGAGTTCATGAATGCGTTCTTCTGAATTCAGCTGTTCTTTAAATAGTTTGAATGCAATGGCTGTAATTAATGTGGCCAACGATAATAAGGCTCCGAAGGTTTGCTTTGAAACGGTATTATGCCAGCCGAATTTAAACCATTCTCCGGTAATAGAATTGGTGCCAATAAAGCTGATTATCAGGCAGATGATTAAGGATATAAACGTGTAACTCAGGTATTTCTCATATTTACCTTTCAATAAAAATCTGGGAAGGAGCACGAAAGTATTGAGATAAACAAGACCGGTATCAGCCACTACATTCGCCGGAAGGTATAGAAAGTTAACCCTGCCATTAAAAATATGGATTAAGGCACTTGCAAACGAAAGATAAAGCAGCCAGAACAGCACATGATGCCATGCATGATACCGGTGCGAGAAAAAACCTGTATACCTTATTATTTGTTTTGGCACTGTTCGAAAAATTTGTGCGAATTAAATAAAAAGCCTGTTCAAATGCAAACAGCTGATATAAATGTCAGTCAGTAGTTATGCTCTCTATAATAACGTGGATTTATTGGCTACCAAAAATGAATTTTCAACATCAGAACCGGCTGATATATCCGAAATGGATTTTCGACGCTCTGAAATCGGGTGGGTTTCCACCCCAGGAGCCCAAGGCATATACCAGCGAAAAAATTCCCGCTTTTGTCTTCATGTTTACGCCTGTCCCAAAACCAATCGGATAGTCGGTCCTGTTGTCCCCCGCCAGCGGATTGTCAACGAATCCGTAATTACAAAAAACGAAAAAGGCGGAATTACGCTCGAACAAAAACCTTAGTTCGCTATTCAGATAAGCATAAGATCCGGCTATAATTGAGTTCTCATCGAAACCCCGCAGGTTTTTTAACCCACCTGTTAAAAACAACTCATTTTCGAAAAGTTGCGATCCATAAATACCCCCGGCCGTAAGCGATTGCAGGAATGTGATTCGGTTTGCCAGTGGAATATAGAATTTGAAGTCTCCCATGAACTTAATCAACAACCGGTTGCTGCCAGTGGCTTCTGATCCGGCATTTCTGAGTCCTGCCGATGCTTCGGTGTTTACTGAGTAACCCTTTCGTGGATTGTACAAATAATCGACACGGGAATTTACCAATCCGAGACCCATAAGTGATGTATTTACATCTCCGGAATTTGAAGCCAGTTGCTGGTCGGTATTCCCCAGAGGAAACGACGAAAAATACTCGTAATATAAATTGATACCATTACTGGCATTCAACAGGTATCGTAC
>JAGOEF010000005.1 GCA_017997855.1 Bacteroidales bacterium | reverse complement strand
CGCCAGCATCTTGGCAAGTTCTTTACTATTACCCTGATTCTTTCCCGGCTTATCACCGCCCTGCTTCATCTGGTCAATCATCTGCTGCATCTGCTGCTTCATACCTTTTTGCAGATCGCGTAGCTGTCCCATTTGCGATTGACTGTTCGATTTACAATTTTTGCAATTCTGATTCCCCTGCATCTGCATCGCCATCTGCTGCTGCATTTGCTGCATCAGCTCAGCCAGCAGCAAGGCCAGATTATTCGCCGATGTCATCACCATTTGCTGCCCTGCTTTCAGATTTTGCTGCCCCGATTCCGAAAACTGATTCATAACCTCATTCAGTTTTTGGTTAATCATATTAATTTCTTTCCGCATAATGGGGTCTATTTCGGGCATCCGCAGTGCCAGTGCATTCAGCGAGTCGCGGATAATCGCAAAATCATCAACCAGTTTCTTCTGCCCGGCTATCAGTTCTCGGTATCGCGGACTGCGTGCGCCCACATTACCTATTTCGAGCAATATATCTTCCTGATCGAAACTGAACGAAAGCAGGTTTTCGAGCACCTGTCTCAAATCATCGAGGTTTTCGGCTGCCTGCATCTGCATGTTCTGATCCATCATGCTCTGCATCTTCTCACCCAGTTGCTTCATTTGCTGTGAGCTGTTCTGCTGGTTTTTCGATGCCTTATTGTTCTTGTTCTCCTGAAGATTTTGCTCACCCTCGTTCATCTCTTTATCAATATCATTAAAATCTTCGTTGAACTCATCAAGCTGATAAGGCTCTTTCAACAATTCGTTTTTCTCCAGGGTTTTTTTATACTCCTCCTCAATGCTGTTCATGCGCTGTTCCTGCTCCTGCTGCTCTTTCAGCAACTCATCCTTGTTCGCTTTGGGGTCTTTACTCTTTTCCGAAAGTGCTTCCTGATCCTTAGCCAGCTCGTCAAGTTTATCTATCGTATTTTCCACCCGTTCTTCCACTTCCATCCGCTTCAGCAATTCGAGGTTCTGATCGAGTTCTTTCGACATTTCCTCATAGTTCATGCTCATATCCTTCGTAAGCTCTTCAAATTTCTCAGGATCAAAATCCTGCATCAGTTTCTGAAGTTCTTCCATCAGCTTGCGCATCTCTTCATCCATCACCTGCTCCAGCAAATCTTCAATCTGACGTTGTTTTTCCATCAGTTTTTCCTGATCGGAGAAGTTATTTTTATAGTCATTCATTTTCTTTTGCTCTTCGGCAGCCTCATTAATGAGTTTCTCCATCTGGGCCTGCTTATCGGCAATTTCTTTCATCATCTGATTGCGTTCCCACTCCGACAGGTTTTCGTTCATCATACGCTGCCGCATAGTGCTTACGTCGCGCTGTATTTCGTTGGCCAGACGACGTGCTTCGGTCATTTTCGAATTTACACTTTTGTTGGTTTCTTCCGAACGGGCTTCTATTTCTTCGATACCCGGAACCACAAATTCAAAGGCCGTCGAACGTGTCAGCTTGCTGCCCCTTACACCGTCGTTATCGCCCACTTCGAAGTAATACACCACCTTATCACCCACAATATCAATACTCGAAAAATCGAAGGCATAATAGAAATTCTGCGTGCTCATACCGCGGCTCACCGGCAAAACAACCTTGTGCAGGCTGTCGGTTTTGTAATAAAACGTCAGCGACTGAAACCCGTAATCGTCGTCAATCGCCCCGCTGAAATAAAACACATTCAAATCGGTGCTGTCCTGCAACTGTTTCACCGAAATCGAGGGGAATAAATCCGGAATTACGTTTATCGAATAACTGAAAGCAGCCTGATTGCTGAAATTTTCGTTCGATGCCGACACACTGTACTTCGACGATTGCAGCATCTGCTTACGAAACGAAAACAAACGTTCTTTCTTCTCGGTTGCCACCGGAATACTGTCGTTGAAAACCACCTGCAAGGTTGTTATATTCGAAGTGTTAAACTGCCATGCTACCACCGAACCATACGGAACCGACAAATCACCGGTGTTGGTTACAAACGACGGGGCAATGCCGGTATAGGCCGGCGGGTTAATCCCAATGCTGAAATTCAGAATCGAAGGGCTGGGCAAAACCTTAACTTCGCATACCGCTGAGCTTATTTCGCCCGATACGGCTTTCAGACTGATATTGTTGTTCAGGTTTTTTATCAGGTACGAATACTCACGCGGACTTTCTTTCTTCATCAGGTATTTATTCGAACCAATTACAATACTTACTTCATTGGGAACCGCATTACCTTCAACCCGTACTTTTACCTCAAAATCGTCACCTTTCTTTACAATTAGGGTGTCGTTATCAATCAGCAACGAAAAGGGTGGGGGAGGAATAAACTCTTCGGTAAACCGGATAATTCGCTGCGAACCTTCGCTGATAATGCCGGGCCATACAATCAGCAGAAGCGTAAAAATAAACGCCACCGGCAAAAAATATTTCAGGTACTTCACATTTTTCCGGTAATCAATGGCCTTACGGAATGGAATCGGGTGCAGTTGTTCCGAGCGTTTTCTTATGCTGGCAATGATCAGATCGGCTGAGGCCGGCGACAGTGCAGCCAGTTCGGCAAGCTCCAGCGTATTCTGCAGTTTGTCGCCCATTTCGGGAAAATGACGACCCAGCAGTTGTGCGGCTTTCTTTTCGCTCATGCGCCTGCCCAATCCCCACAGTTTCAATAAGGGAATAATAATATAATATACCCAGACGAACACGAGAATTCCCATACTCAGCAGGAACATAATCGTTCGTACCGTGCTGGTAAAATGCCCGAAATATTCAGCCAGTATTACACCGAGAATATACAGCCCCGAAATACTGGCCGCCAGAATAGCCCCTTTGAGCATACTGTTCAGGTAGTACTTCCTGATGAATGACTCAAGCTTGAGTAATATCTGCTGTAATCCGTTTTCCATCTGCATCAATCATTATTTAGCCAACCATGTAGATGGATTTTGCTTGGTACTTTCATACCAAATTTCGAAATGAACTATGGTTTTATTTTCCTCATTGTCGGTATACACCACGCCGATGGCTTGTTTCGTTGTCACCTTGTCGCCGGCTTTCACTTTTACGCTGGCCAGGTGGGTGTAAACCGACAGGTAGTTTCCATGTCGTATTATCACAGCATTTTGAGCCCCGGGAAGGGCAAACACGCGCCGTACTTCACCTTCGAAAACCGCCCTCACCACAGCGCCCGAATTGGTGCTGATATCAATTCCGGCATTGTCGATGGTAACGTTCTGCAGCACCGGATGTGCCTGCTTCCCAAACTGACTTGTAATTACGCCCTTTTCGACCGGCCAGGGTAATTTTCCTTTGTTGTTGGCAAAATTGGTCGATGTTAGTTTCTCCGATGGCGTCAGCACGTAATTGTTCGACTTTCCACCCGACGATATTTTAGCTTCATCGGCAATCATTTTTTCAATTTCGCGTTGCAGTTTTGACGCACTTTCCTGCTGCTGTTTCAGTTTCTTCTTTAGGTCGGCTTCTTTCGATTTCAGGTTGTTCAGGGTTTTTGTCTGGTCTTGCTGTTCCTGTTTCAGCTTATTGGTTTCCACATTCTTCTCGTTCAACAGCAACTCTTTTGCCTGCTTTTCTTTTTCGAGTCTTGCAATCTGCGTGTCGAGCATCAACTGGGTACTTTGAATTGCCAGCACTTGTTTCTTGCGGAATTCGGTGTATTGCTGCAAGTATTTCAACCGCCGGTAAGCCTGGTTGAAGTCGCGCGACGACAGAATAAACATCAGGTTATTGTAGGTTTTCCGGTTCTTATAGGCAAAATAAATCATGGCTGCATAATCGTCCTTCAGTTTTTTCAGATCGGCTTCCATGAGTTCAATTATTGCTTTGTTATCTTCGATGCGTTGGTCAATCAGTGCAATTTCTTCGCTGATGGTGAGAATAAGTTGTTGTCGTGATTCGACCTTTTTATTAATAAGAACCAGGTTATTGTAAGAATCTTTCTTGCTGGCTTCGGTTTCTTTCAGGAGTTTGTTGGTGTATTCAATATCCTGAAGCACTTTCTTCTTTTTGTTTTCGAGTTCTTTCCTGTTTTGAGCAAACCCTGCCTGCGAAAAAGCCATGCACAGCATCAGGAGTGCCGCAGGTAAGTATATTTTGATCAAATTCTTCATCGGTTTATTGTTTACACAAAATAATGAATTATTTCATTCGGTTGTAATTCTCGGGTATTTTAAACGGATATTTTTGCTCTGTATTGATTTCGATTCGTTCGGTGCGTAAAACCAGCGAAAACTTAAACCCCGGGGCATCACAATCCACCACGATTTCGGAGGGGAAATATTCGCTGGTGTAAAGTACCGGTTTATTATATACAATTTCGAGCGATTGTCGTTTCAGCATGTTTCCCAGATACACATACGAAGGTTTGAATATTTCGGGATAAACCCTTACTGTTTGCATGATGTAATCGGGTTTCTGTTCCGCCTCATCTGATTCCTGTTGTTCTCGGTTCAGTCTGCGTTCGACTCTACGGTTGTTGGTGGTGTCGGTCAGCTTACGGTATTTACGTTCGCTGATGGTGCTGATGCAATAGTTTGCGCTGTCTTTACAGGTATTGAAGTCGTGAATGGTTTTGGCCGTGTCGTTTGTCGGCGGGTAGAAAAAGAAAGAATTTGTAAGCACCGACTGCAAAATGTCGAAAGTTATATCGAGGTCAAGATTATTGTTTAGCTCTTCGAAATTACTTGCATACCAGCTGTTGTTTATTCTGTCGACCATGAAAACGCTGTCGGGTGTAATTAAAAGCCTCATACCTTCGATTCCCATCATCCGCAGCGATACCCAGATAACGCTGTCGTGCTGAATGCGGGCATGCAGCTGAAAGCTTTGCTTGTTATCGTTCCAGGTAAATTCTCCATCGGCCTTCAGCAGAAAACTCTTGTATTGTATCTGATGTTCCTGAACCTTCTCGAAGAGCTTCGAAGGCTTCATGTTTTGCTTTTCGCCCCCGCTGAAAAATATTTTATGGCACGAGAACAACAATAGCAACAGAAAAAGTGCTATTCCGCGTAACAGATATGTCTGTGTTTTACTCAATATATTTCTGCTGTTTTATTTTTTCGTTTATCAATTTCGAATCAGATCCTGCATCCAGTGCTTTTTGCCAATATTCCACTGCCTTATCGGTATTTCCATTGAAGTATGAAATATCGCCGTAGTGTTCGAGTATGGTTGGGTTTCCGCTTCCTCCTTTTTCGATTGCTGACTCAATAACCACAAGGGCTTCTGCGTAGTTTTTATTTCGGAACAGTACCCAGGCGCGGGTGTCAAGGTAATTGGCATTTGCAGGTTGCAGTTGTATTAGTTTTGTTGATAGCTGCAGTGCCCTTTCGATTTTTTCGTTTCGTAACGACAGAAAATACGCGTAGTTATTTATTGCGTAAACATTCAGCGAATCGATGCGGAGAAGGGCTTCGAAGGCAGAATCGGATGCCTGGTTTTTGCCCAGCTTATGCAGCGATTCAGCCATGTAAGTGTAAAAATCGACCTGCAGCCGCGTGTTGCCCAAACTGTATTTTAGCCCGCTCTGGGCCGATAATACCGCTTCATCGTATTTTTGTAACATCGATGCCGAAACGGTTCGGTACATATAGGGCATCACCTGAAGCGGAAAATATTGTATTGCCTCGCTGCTCCGTTGATACATCGACTGCCAGTCGTGCAACTGGTTATCGATATATAATGCCTGATCCCACAATTCGTACAAGGATTTTACCGAAGCCAGCACGATATTGAAACGACCCTGTGCTTCGCTCCAGCGGCTGTCGCGCACCAGATAATCGGCATAAATTGTATGGGCTTTGGGCTCGTCAGGATGAACGCGTACCAGTGTTTCGAGCAGGGTGTAGGTATGCCCGGTAATAGTGGCATTTTGTCCGTTACCAATCAGGTTATACAAAATTTCGATTTTATTGTCCAGACCGAGGTCGTTCGATTCAAACGCAAGGTTGAGATAGTAAAACACCTTGTCAATATCGTTTTTTATGCGGTAAAATTCAGCAAGCGACATATAAACCAGACCGTTTTCGATGGGCATTTTTTCGATTTCGGCAAAGGTAACTTCTGCTTCACGGTACTTTTTCTGGCTGATGTATAGTTCTGCCAGCATAGCCCTGTATCGTGCGTCGGTGGGGAAGGCCGCAATCAGCTTATCTATTTCGCGATACGCCAGTTTGTAGTTGTTGGTCGAAGTAGCTAACCTGAATTTTTCGGTATTCACGGCATCGCTTACACCAAAATATTTTTCGGCCTTATCGAAAGCTTTCACAGCATTGCTTACATCGTCGAGCGACATATAAAGTTCAGCCTGTGTATAGTAGTTCTCGAGAATTTCGGGTTTCAGCCGAATCAATTCATCATAATAGGAAGCAGCGTGCTTTATCATGCCATTCGAACGCAGGATATTGGCAGTAAGCTGATGATAAAAGTAATTGTCAGGCGATAATTTACAGGCTTTTTGGGCGTATTCCAAGGCAGTGGTAAAGTCGTTGTTAATAGCTAAAACGGTTGCAATTTCGTAGTAACTTACCGATTCTCCGGGAGCAATCCGCATGGCACGGGTATAACACTCGAGGGCTGCGTTGTAATTACCTGCATTTTTGTTTTTAATTCCTTCGAGTAATTCGTTAAAGAAGCTAAACCGAAGTTCCCGCGACATCTCATCACCGGATTTCTTGCCATTGCTTTTTAATCCGGCGCATCCCGAAAACAGTAGGAGCGAAGCCACAACAAAGCCTGCTGCAAAAAGACCTATAAACGTTTTTCTATTCATGAATGCTGTTATAATCTCCTACACTCAGTTCAGCAGGTTTCCCGGATATACTCACACAATTGCCTAACATACTGTTTCTCAATAACGTATTGGTGAGCGAAGAATTGTTTTGAATTATCGAATTAGCGATGTTGCTTCCCGAAATGCGTGTTCCATCGCCCACCGAAACCCAGGGTCCTACCACTGAATTCTCGATACAAACCGATTTACCGATATAGCAAGGCTCAATCACAACACTGTTGATCAGCTTTACATTTTCTCTCTCTACGGGCGATTGCGGTTCGTTTTCGAGCACCCTGTGGTTGGTAATTACTGTGGCATCTTTGTTTCCACAATCGAGCCACTCACGCACCTTTCCGGGGACAAAACGGTAGCCTTTACGGCGCATATTCTCAAGTGCGTCGGTAAGCTGATATTCGTTATTTCCTCTGATATCTTCGTCGATCAACCGCTGAAGTTCTTTTTGAAGAATCTCACCATCACCGAAGTAGTAAATTCCGATAATGGCCATGTTCGAAACAAAAGTTTTTGGTTTTTCAACAAATCCGTTAATGATACCTTCATCGTTTGTGGTAACCACGCCAAACGACTCCGGGTTGTTTACCTCTTGTACCCAGATGGCACCGTCGGCATTTTCGGGTATGGCAAAATCGGCATAAAACAGGGTGTCGGCAAAAGCAACCACCACCTGACCACTCAGCGACTCAGATGCACACCACACAGCATGGCCGGTGCCCATCGCCACATCCTGATAATAAATCGAGGCTTTTGCTCCTGCATTTTCTGCAATCAGCTTCAACTCGTTTTCGACCTCATCGCCGAAACGTCCGATTACAAAAGCAATTTCTTCAACTGGCTGGTTGAGTACCCGCGAAATATTTTCGACCAATCGTTGCACAATGGGTTTCCCGGCAAGCGGAATCAGGGGCTTTTTTACAGTAAGCGTGTGCGGGCGCATCCTTGTTCCTAAGCCTGCCATGGGTATAATGATCTTCATAATGCTGCGGTTTTTGTGTGGATTATTATTTTTTTCCCGTATGACCAAATCCTCCGGCTCCACGCTCGGTTTGGTTCAATATTTCGACCTGCTGCCATGCTACCGTTTCGTGCTTTGCAATAACCATCTGGCAAATTCTTTCGCCATTTTCGATAAGAAAATCTTCATTCGAGAGATTAATCAGAATTACACCTATTTCGCCACGATAGTCGGCATCGATGGTTCCCGGAGTGTTGAGAACAGTTATTCCCTTCTTTAGGGCTAAGCCACTGCGCGGCCTGATTTGCGCTTCGAACGAAACCGGAAGTTCAATAAACAAACCGGTAGGAATAAGGCGACGTTCCAGGGGCTTCAACAGGATGGGTTCGCTGAGGTTAGCCCTGAGATCCATTCCCGCTGAAAATGCTGTAGCGTACTCAGGTAAAGGGTTTCTCGATGTATTTACAATTTTAACAACAGTTTTATTCATCTCGTTACTTTTATGGCTTCAAAAATACGTAAAAACTTTTGCTATTCAGGGTTTAACCCTTTGCGCGTTTTAGAAATCTTTTAAACAATCCTTCGCTGAGAGTAACAATGACAATAAACGCCAGCATCAATACGGTATTGATTGTATAATGAAGAAACCTGCCGGTTTCGGGAATATACAGGCTTATGAAATATATAGCCAGTGCTGCAGCAAAGTAAAAAACAATTGATTTTACCGGATATTTTACCGGATAATGTTTTTGCCCAAGCAGGTACGAAACCACCAGCATGGCTAGGTAACAGGCAAAAGTTGCCCATGCTGCACCGGTAAACCCCAGCAAGGGAATCATGATGATGTTGAGTGTAATGGTCAGTATGGCTCCTCCTACGGCTATATAAGCGCCATATCGGGTTTTGTCGTTGAGTTTATACCAGAACGACATGTTGTAGTACATACCCAGAAACAGGTTGGCGAGCAAAAGAATGGGAACCACATTAAGTCCGCTGTGATAGGCCGGTGCAATAAAATATTTTATTATATCGAGATAAAGCATCACTCCAAGAAATATAATCAGACCGCAGATGACAAAGTAGTTCATCACCCTTGCATAGGTTTGCTTCGCATCGGCATTTTTAGCCTGCGAAAAAAAGAATGGGTCGGCAGCATAGCGAAACATCTGTACAAAAAGCGTCATCAGAATGGCCAGTTTATAGTTTGCTCCGTAAATACCAATTTGTTCCATGGCATTAACACCATCAGGCAGGCAGTATTTCAGCAGAATTCTGTCGAGGGTTTCGTTGACCATTCCGGCCAGACCCGCAATGAGCAGTGGAAGCGAATACCAAAGAATTTTTCTGAGCCATTTAAGGTCGATTCCGGTTCTGAGTCTGAAAAAATCGGGTATAAACAACAGCAGGCTTACCAGATTGGCAATCAGGTTCGAAATAAACACATACCCTACACCAATCTGCGGCGACCATACCAGCAGAAATAGTGAATCCGGGTTGGTCTTTGCCAGATACGGACATAAGAGGAGAAAATACAGGTTCATCCCAATGTTGATGCCGATGTTGAGCAGTTTCAGCAAGGCAAACCGCATGGCTTTGTTTTCGAGGCGCAGCCGGGCAAATGGCAGCGAAATAATGGCATCAAGCGCCACAATTATCGCCATCCAGATTATGTATTCGCTGTGTAGCGAATATTGCATCGCAGTGGCCAACGGCTCAATAAACAGATATACCAGAAGCACAAATAGCAGCGAGGACAGGGTCAGTGATGCCAGTAAACCCGAATAGGTTTTGTTGAAGTTTTCGTTGTCGCGGGCAAATCTGAAGAATCCGGTTTCTGTACCATAGGTGAGAATAATCAGCAGGAAACTTACATAGGCATACAATTCGGTAACCACACCATACACCTCGGGCAAAAACAGCCGCGTATAGAGTGGTACAAGCAAATAATTGAGCAAACGCCCGATGATGGAGCTCAGGCCATACACTGCCGTCTGACCTGCCAGTTTTTTTATCGGATTGCTAACCATGGCTGGATATTTTCATTACATAGTGCGGAATAGAAGCCTCAATAAACATTTCTCCAACGGTTTCGAAGCCCATTTTAGTATAAAACCCTACGGCGCTTATCTGTGAATGAAGGTATAGGATTTTGCCCGGATGGATTACAGTAACGTAATGAACAATGTGTTGCATTAATTCCTTGCCGAGGCCCTTATTCCTGTATTCCGGCAAGCTTGCAAAACGTTCGAGTTTAATTCCCAGGGTTGTTTGCCTGATTCGGGCGGTAGCAACCGGAGTATGTTCGAGAAAACCCAGGAAGTATTGTGAACAGTTTTCGTACTCATCGCATTCGAGGTGCACGGGAACCTGTTGTTCTACAACGAAAACCTGTGTTCTGATGGACAGACAGATGTCGTAATATTTTTTGTGCGATATATCGAAACTGGCGATTAGCATAAACCGGGGGTTTGGTTGAGGTTTTCGTATTCACTGTCGATGTTCGAACAATCGTTTTTGCCTGCCAATACCGCCAACTGGTCGCAACGGTTATTGAATTCATTGGTGCTGTGCCCTTTTACCCATTCAAAGCGCACATTGTGTTTACGATAAATGTTGAGGAATTCCCTCCACAAGTCCTCGTTTTTTTTGTTTTTAAAATTTTTCTGTTCCCAGTCGAATACCCACTTTTTTTCGACGGCATCGACTACGTACTTTGAGTCGGAAAAAACCAGTACCTGTGACCCTGGTTTTTTCAGGCATTTCAGAGCCTTGATTACGGCCAGAAGTTCCATTCTGTTGTTGGTGGTCATACGAAAACCTCCACTGATTTCTTTGGTATGGGATCCCGATTTAAGTATGGCAGCATAACCACCCGGTCCCGGATTTCCGCTGGCGGAGCCATCGGTATAAATCAATATAGGAGTTTCAGTTGTCGGCAACTTTAATTAAGTTTCAGCGAAATTACTAATAGTATGCAGCAAAAATTGAAGGACTGACGGGTTTCTATCAACAGAACAATGTTGAGCGCTTTGATTTATAAGTGAGTCCTTATAGCCTTGGCTATTTCGCTGTATTCTTCATGCGAGAAACTCAGTCGGGGATTTGAGAAACGAATATCTGATTCTTTATCGATGGGTACGAGGTGGATGTGGGCATGGGCGACTTCGAGACCTAAAACGGCCACACCTATTTTAGTGCAGGGAAAGGCTTTTTTCAAAGCAACGGCCACATGTTTTGCGAAGACCATCATTTCGGCCAACATGGCATCGTCAATGTCGAAGATATAGTCGATTTCCTGCTTCGGTACAATGAGGGTATGCCCTTTTTTTAGCGGCTGAATATCAAGAAAGGCGATGAAATTATCATTCTCAGCCACTTTGTGGCACGGTATTTCGCCGGCAATGATTTTAGAAAAAATTCCGGGCATATCACATCGATATTTCGAGCACTTCGAATTTCATCAGGCCTGCCGGAACCTGAATCTCTACAACATCCCCAAGTTTTTTACCAATAAGCCCTTTCGCTATGGGAGAACTTACCGATATTTTTTTAAGTTTCAGATCGGCTTCACTTTCCGAAACGAGGGTGTATTCGAGAATTGAATTGTTGCTCAGGTTTTTAATTTTAACCTTATTCATTATCTGAATCCGCTTGTTGTCAATCCTTGAAGGATCAATTACGCGTGCATTCATGATGGTTTCCTGCAGTTTTGCTATTTTCATCTCAAGCATTCCCTGAGCTTCTTTTGCAGCATCGTATTCTGCATTTTCCGACAAATCTCCTTTATCGCGCGCTTCGGCTATCTGACGACTTATGCTGGGGCGTTCAACAGTGGTGAGTTGCTCCAGATCATCTTTTAATTTCTTCAGGCCCTCTTCGGTGAGATAAATTACCTTACTCATACTTCATAAATTAATGAACAACAGATATAAAAGAAAAGAAACCCCCTTTAGCAAAGGAGTTTCTTAGTGCAAAGATACACATTTAATTTTAATAGCAAGTCAATTAGGCTATTTTTAAACATAATCGGATGTTAACAAATTGGCACAAAAAAAGGGGCATTAACCCCTTTTTATAGTTTGATAGTATGGTTACAATGTTACCCTTGCCCCAAAAGTATGTACTCCGGCAAATGGTTGTGTGGCACGATAGGAATAATCAATGGCAATAACCGATTTCTTTTCTTTATTCATCGGTATCTGAATGCTAACACCGGCTGTTGGTCCCGTTAAGGCTGTGGTGCGGGTAGTTGCGTCAGTGATACCGGCTTCATAAATATAACCTCCGCGCAGGAATAATATATTGCGGAAGCCATATTCCAAACCGATGTGGTATTGGTCTTTTGTAAACGAATTGGCAGTAAAATTGGCTGCAATGGTAAGTTGGTGATTCGAAACCACTGTTTCGCTTACACTGTCAACTTTGGCATCAAGATTAATCGTGTAGCTCAATCCTATTTTAATCAACGAAGGCAACTCAAATTCCTGAGAACGGTGTTCCACAGTCATTGTGGTTCCATTGGGCACAATGCCTGTAAAAGCCATACCATCGCCTTTAAACTTCATGGTAGAACCAACATTTTTCATTGCAATACCAAAACGCAGGTTATCACGTTTACGGTTACCTGCCTTATCACGACCTAATCCGGTTACATACTGTATTCCTGCATCAATCGCAAATCCCGAAGCCGAAGCATTGGCAATACCTTCGTTAATCATTTTAACGCTGATACCGCCGTAAATGCTGTTGGAAAATTCGCGGGAATATGCCAGTTGAATGTTCGAGTAGCTGGGCGAAAAGGTTCCGATACCTCCTTCGGGTAATTCGGGGGTAGTTATTTCGATTTCGCCAAAACTCATATTCATAACACCGACAGCAATAACACCGGATTCTCCGACTTTCTGGGCCAGACCGAAACTATTTATAGTAATTCCTGATCCAACCATCCATTGGGTATTGTTGAACATTAACTCGGTTTTGCGGGTAAAGGCTAATCCGGCTACGTTTTGGTATAGACCTTCGAGACCCATAACACAAGCAACATTGGCATCTCCCCAGGCTGAACTGCGTGCCCAGGGGTTAATCAGGAGTTCTGAACCTCCACTCGAGCCGGCACGCTGTTCGTTACCGGAGAATCCAAAAGTTGGCATCAGAAGCATTCCTGCTATCATGATTATTAATACTATGCCTGAAAACTTTTTCATACTATCTGGTTTTATTAAATTCGAAATAATTCTAGAAATTGTTCAAGTCAATCGGACGAAGTGCGCCAAACCAGCGTACCACTTTTTCGCCAACTCCCGGAACATTAAAATGCACTATGTATAAACCACTGGCAATCGAAATATTGCTTGAGTTTTTCAAATCCCAGTCAATATACGTGATGTCGCTGTCTTTTTCGAAACGGCGAATCAATGTACCCGATACATTGTAAATCGAAATGGTACACTTGCGTGGCAGGTTGGTGATCCTTACATAGTTTTCCAACTGATTGGTTTCGTACCAGCTGTGTCCGTAGTAGGGATTCGGCACAATATTGATTAAATCGAGTGCGCTTACTGCCTGATCGTTGTTGTTGGTTATGGTTTTTACATCGTAGGTATTGAAAGTATACATCGGCAGGTTTTCGTTCACCGGTTCTTCTATTGCAAAATCACCTTGTGCCATGTGTAATGGAGTGGCAACCCTCAGGCGGATTTTAACATCGGAAGCCAGAAAATCAAAACTGGGATTCTGAAGCGGTATTGCAGTCCACATGGCTGTTGTCCATGCTGTTCTTACAGGTAAAACAGAACCCGTGTTGTTGTACTGCATGAGTTGTTCATGAATGAAACGGCAGCTATCGTATGGTGTTGCCTGGAATTGTGGGTTGGTGATATTCTGGTTGTGTCCCATAATCCAGATATAGTGTTTTCCACCGAATAAGGGGCCTGTTGTTCCATAAATTCCCGAGGAGGGATTCCACTTCATATCGCGCCCGTTTTCGCCAACCAGCCAGCTGTCTTCACCGAATACGATATTCAGTCGTTCGCCTGTTCTCACGTCAATGGCATAGCCGGGGAACCAGCCCAGACCAATAGTACCATCGTTTAGGGGATTTCCTTGTTTATCAACCGAAGCCGATTTCCTAAGGGTGAAGCGTAATGCGTTACCTTCCGAAAGATAGTTTACGTTGGGTGTAACCATTACTTCGCGGCCATAGTCATCAAGTTCCCATTCGTTTTCGCACATTTCGACAACGCAACTGCGTGTCCATTTGCTGGTATCGCTGGTTATGTAGAGATCGACACTGCTCACAGGTTCAAATTTTTCGATTGATTGAATCGAACGGGCTGCTTTATATGCAGGGCCGTATTTGAAATCTGATGTCAGTTTGATGGGAGCCCAGGTTCCGCCAAGAATTTTTTCGTACACCTGTTTTTCGTCCCAACCTTTATAGTCGTCGTAATTTTTATCTTCGTTGGGTTCTCCAACTTTGTTTTCGTACATACCCGAACGTATCCAGTTGAAGGCATCGTTGCCATCCTGATCGGGAAGGAAGTACAGCCAGGGTTTGCTATCGTCGGCATACTCCATGGTGGCTTCAAGATACCCATTGTTATCGGCCTTCTCTTTGTTGGTTGCATAGTCGCACTGCCGAACATTGATGGCCAAACCCCATTCGGGAATCAGCTGCTCGTCGCCCATGAAACTAAGGGCTTTGTCGCTAAATACTGTGTCAGGTACTGTATTGTAAACAAACCATTTGGCACCGGGCTTAATTAACCCATAGCTCCATACAGCAGCTTCATACATTTTAAATGTATAGAAGTCTTCGGGTACATTGAGCGGGTCAATAACAGTAACTTTTAAGGGGCCTTTACCATTTTTATAGGTTGGTGTTTGCGATTTCCATGGTGTACCCGACATGATCTCAGAAATTGTAGCATCGGTAAGATCGAGAACGTTATACGCATTACCATGTCCTTCGATTTGAGTTACCTGAGGACCATAACCATAATCAGCCTGTAACACGGTTCCACCATCTTCTGGATCATTAATATGAGGAACTGCCATGTACTTTTTAATATTATTTCTACCGGCCAGATAAGGTTTTTTCTGTCCAAGGAAAGTTTCCTGAATTTGTTGGTTATACAATTCGGTATTATTGAATCCGTAGGCAATTGCAGTGTAATAATATTCTCTGTGGTTTATCAGACGGTTGTCGCCGGTGGCAAAGAAGTCTTTTGTAACAACAAAAGTATGGGTAATACCTTCGTCAAGTCCGTTTACTTCTTCTGAGGGAACATTGGCTCCGAGTTCATCCGACCAGTTGAAGTTCACAATCTGATCGATACCGTCTTTCAGGTCGCACTGGAATACCTGACGAACCAAATCCTGATTGTAGCGGTCGCTGATACCGGCTGACTGGTTTTTCAATTGGAATACCTGATATCCCTGAAAGCGATAGTATTCATCGCAGGGGTCCAAATCTTCGTTGCAAACGATTGAAGGATCTTTTTCTGCATATTGTTCCAGATAGTTGTTGGAACTTGTTTTGTTCGAAATGTGGAAAATCAGTTGTTTGTCCATTTCGATAATTTTCAAATCCGGAGCATCGGGTCCATCGAGAACGCGGAAGCAGTTTTCGAACAATACCTGTGCTTTGTCGTCGGCTTTTCTAACAGCTTCCACCGAAGCCCAGGCACCACCCGAAGGGGCGCGGGCATAAACAGCTCCAATGGTAATATCGTTAACTGCACCAGGTTTTAGCACGAATGGACCGGCAGATTGAACGAAACGACGGTCAAGTGCGGGGTTGTTTTCGGTTTCTTCCGACCAGTCAGGCATTGGAACACCTCCCTGCCCCCAGCCGCATTTATCGGTTGTGGGCTTGCCGGGGAACATAAAATCAGTAGGTACATTAGAATCTCCACCACCCGAAGGATGCCCGGTTCCACCGTAACAAAGCCTTTGGCCATCTTTCCAATAACCTGTAAGATAATTATAGTGTTGAATAGCCGTGCTTGGGTCTTGTGTACCGGCATTTCCTGTTCCATTATTAAAATATATGAATCGGCGCATTCCCCAGCGTTCGTTATCAACGGTTCCATCCTGAAAATTCAATCCATTAATATTTCCATTGAGAATATCGCCTTTTTGGCAATTCAACACTTTTACTCCGTTTATAGTATCGAAACTTGTTGAATTATCTTGTAAATCATCATCCTGATAGGGTCCTTCAAAGAAGTCAATCCCAATGGCAGGGGGCTGATCGCCATAGCCTAAATTCCCTTGATAATCATCATCGAAAGAGTCTCCGTTGTACATATAACCCAGTCCTCTGAGTACGTCACATCCGGTATAGTCATCGGTGGCTCCACCAAGGTCAGCATCGGTCCAAATACCAAAGTAGGTCTCATATAGAGTATAGGTGGATCGGTTAATAATATTATAATTGTAGAAAGTCATATCGTTGAGTTCATCATTGGTAGTGAAACCGAATGCCTGAGCACGGAATTCCATTCCAATGGGGTCGCCGCCTGTCTCAGTATGAATATTACCACGGTCATTATATACCCACCATAAGGTATAGTCACCAAACAATTTGGGCATTCTGTCTTTTGGACGGGCACAATCGTGGTCGTCGGTAATACCTTCGTTGAAGAATTCATAATAAGGAAAGTCGCCCATTAAGGGGTTATAGCTTCCGTCATCATCCACATCCCAGAAAGGAGCCAGATAATAATCGTAGCCTCCGGTAGGACCATGAGCAGGCCAGTTTAAAATGATATCAGGTATAGAATACATCGGAAATACTTCATTTACATCGCATAAGGGATCCTGACTGCAGGCATACCACTCTCGGAATTCTTTTACCATTTCCTTCGAAATGGTGAAGTGTTTGTCGTATTGACGACAAATTTCCTGAGATGTGGTTCCTTGTGAAGCACCGGATATAATTAGTGGGCCAGGCCAGAAGTCAATACCATCCTGACGAAAACGTTGGGCTGCCATTTTTAACTGACCATTGGCGTCTTTTCCTCCAACCCAGATTGAACCGGCAAAAAGCGCATTTCTGCCTGATCCTGCAGGTACTTCATAACGCGGGTCACCTTGTAAATCCCACCACATATCACCACCGGTGTGAATCAGTGCCCGTACGTTATTTACATAAAGTTCGGTAGATGTTTTTGATGGTTCGCATGCCGCAGCAGTGCGGGTGTTCTTAGGGGTATTCGAATGGTTATCGCTATCGTTTCGCAGTTCTTTATAGGCAAAGATATTGAGCGATAAGCAAACTGCTGCTGTAAGGAAAACAAATTTTTTAAAGCTTCTCATTGTATACTGTCTTTTAAAATTTTCAAAAAAATTAGAAACTAAACTGAACTCCCAAACGAATCGTTCTGGGTAATGAATAGTTATAGGGACTATTGATAATCATCGCATAGTAATTACGGTATGCTTCAACGTCGTTTTGCGTGTTTATTTGAGTTTGAAGTTCAGAGAAGTTGAGGACTCCATCATCATCGGGGTTACCGGTGTAGTTGTAAACATTAAGTACGTTTTTAGAATTCAGCAGATTCGATATATCGAGATACACATTCATGTAGCCATATTTTTCTTTTCGGCCATCTTCTTTTGCCGAAGCCAGTTTAATACGGATATCACGGTCGAGGCGCATGCTGATATTGGTTCTCCAGGGTTTGCGAGAACCGTTGAGCGAGCCCACGATTGAACCATTGCTGGGTTTATCGTATTTGGTATAGGGAGAACCAGAACCGCTATTGATAACCAGATTAACTCCGGTATTGGCAAAAATGTCGGCACCGAACCAACGGGGACCGTCATACGGTAAACCGCTGACTTTTCCACCAAAACGGTAATCCACTGTAATGGCAATATTATGTCTTTGGTCGAAATCGAGAGGAATTGTGGTACGCAGGTTGGGTTGATCCGATTTGATAATGGCTGCTGCCGATTCAACGTTTGAACCGGTTCCATTGGCAAACTGCAATGTATAAGCTGCACGCAGGGTTACATTTCCTGTTCTGCGAAGGTCGTAAGAAATTGCAAAGCCTTTAACTGTACCAAAGTCAATGTTACCATATGTGTAGTAATTTACCGGATAAGCACCATATACGGCAACTGCCTGCTGCATGTCGCGCATTTCACGGTAAAAAGCCGATAGTTTAAGCGAAGAGGTATTTCCAAGTTTTTGCTGGAAGCCCAATTCGTAGTCGATTGTTTTTTCGGTTTTCAAATCGGGATTGTTAAGGATATCTCCGTTTTTCTGTCTTATATAATAGTATTCAATCAGGTCGAGACGGTTGTTGTAGGTAGGACGTTTCGACAAAATATCGTAGTGGGCAAAAAACAAGGCTTCGTCAGAAATTGGGAAGGAGAACGAGATACGCGGCATAAACACCATTTGGGGTTTGTAGTCTTCGAAAGCAGCTACGCTGAGTTCGGTTTCCGGATCAATAAGATAAGGTGCAATTCCGTTTGCGCTGGCGATGTAGTTGGGGTTTGAAACCTCGGTTCCGGTTTCGTCATACCAGACATTACCCACGCGGTATCCGTTGATGGCCGAAGGGTTGCTGATGTCGTTGACATAAACCACTGCATTGTCAGGAATATTGCTTGGGTGATCGGTATTGGTGATTAAACCGGACGGATCGTTGTCGCCAACGGTATAGGCTTCACTCATCAGATAACGGTCTTTCAGAACTTTCTGGTTGGCATCGTATCTGTCAACGCGAAGCCCGATATTGAAAATAAGATCTTTAAAAGCAAATTTATCCTGAATATATCCAGCAATATAGTTGGGTTGGAATGGTGCAACAGGGCGTGTCAGAACTCCATTTTCGTCAGTTTCAGTGAAGAAATCTTCGATGGTGGGGATGTAATTCATTTTCTTTCCTGTATGATCGTAGCCATAGTAACCAACAACATTATTTCCCTGATTGAAAAGTTCATCGGCAGAGAAATAATCAATGCTGAATTCATCGGGGTCGTATGAGTCTATGTCAATCCAATTCAGGCTGGTAATGTCATAACCCAAATGAGTTCTGAAATTCTTGTCGAACGTAGATTGGGTGGCTGCGTTGTACAGACGGGGATAGTTGATTGTGTCAAGATAAACACCATTGGCATCACGCATTACCTGAGGGTTGGAAAGGTCTTTTTCGTTGATGTGGTAGTTCATCAGGTTACGTGCCAGTGTCCATAAGCCAAAGGGTGCAAGTCCGTAGTATGAATCTTTACGTTGTTCAAATTCGAACCCAAAGCTGATTTCGTGATCTTTAATGTCAGCAGTACCGCTGGCGGCAACCCTGAATTGATTGGCATCAGAAATGGTATAGCTCGTATAGGGATTACCAGGACTTGCCCACATACCATATATAGAAGGTGCGCCCTGTCCGTTGAGTAAGCCACCGTTGAGCATTACATCTTCTTTGCGCAGCAGGCTGTAATCGCTGAAATAATCGAAAAATTGCGAAGTATATCTGGCCAAATCGGTGTTGTACGTTGTTGGAATAAATGTGTCAATAGCATACACATACACTTCCTGCAGCCATCCTTCGAGGTTCACTGTAGTGTCGATACCTCTTGAATAGAAATTATACACTTCGGTTTCGAATGTGCCTACATGGCCGTATCTGAAATAGTTGTCCTGATATCTCTTATCGAAGTAGTTCGAATAGGTTTTCGAATAGTCAACCTGAATGGTATAATAGGCATTTTTGATAACTGAATTTGCTTCTTCTTCGCTTCCGGTATTATTGTCGAATTTCTGGGTTAAACGACCGTAAACGCGCCAGTTATTATATTTATAGGAACCGTTGTTGTCGGAGTTGAACAAATCGTTACCCCTGGAGTAAGCCCTGCCAATACGGTAGTCCATGGTGCCGCCGAATGTCAGGTTCAGGTTACGTACCGGCTGGAAGTCAATTTTAGCAGCCACGTTCACCTGCATGTTTTCGGCGTTTGGGCGGGTGGTTTCGTTTGTAAATGCATCGGAATGCAGATAATCGGCATTTTGATAGATGATAGCGCCGTTTTCGGTTTGAACCAAACGCAGCGGATTGGTTCTGATACTTTCAACCACTTCGGGTTTGGCTCGCCAAACACCAACAGTCGAGGGGTAATCATCAATAACATTGTTGATTTCGGCAGAAATCAGGAAGCCGGCAACGGTCCGTTTGCGGTTATTGCCTTTTTCTTCTACCGTCCAGATGGGGCCAGAAAGCATAACGCCACCGAGGTTATACCCATAAGGATCGAGGAATTGTGAAGTTAAAATTTCGGCACCACCGAAATATTTGCTGGTTGGGCCTTTGGTGGTCACCGAAATGATACCTCCGGTTGCATCGCCGTATTTGGCAGCGAGACCTCCGGTGATTACGGTAACCTGTTCGATGGCTGATTTGGGGATTGATGAGGAGCCCCGCACCTTAACACCATCAACATAATATACCGTACCTTCGGAACGTGCACCGCGGATACTACCGACCTCTCCATTTTCGGAATACACACCGGCAACTGTAGTTGCAACAGCTGTAGCCGAACGGCCCGGCATTTTGGCAATGTCTTCACTGGTAACGGTACCTCCCGATTCGGTTGCATCCTTCGAAATCAGGGGCACTTTGTAGTCTCTGATTTCAACTTCCTGCAAAATTTCGGCTGATGCTTTCAGTGCAAAATCCTGAAATGTAATTTTTCCGGCAGGAATCTGAACATTATTAAATTGCAGTGAGGCATAACCCACATAGGAACCTTTAACGGTATATTTACCGGCGGGAATTGGTTTGATGGAGTATTTCCCATCGAAATCGGTCATCCCTCCGGTAACAATTCTTCCGTTTTCTTCAACCGAAATGTTGGCAAACGGAATTGGCTCGCCCGTGGCAGCATCTTTCACAACACCGCTCAGCGTACCTGATTGCGAATACGCAAATGCATACACCGCAATGGCCGCAACAAATAGAAGTAGTCTTCGTAACATAAATCCTGTATTTACTTTATAAAATACTTAACCCAATTTTAACAAACCGTAAATATAAAACTCAAATGTAAACCCGCCAAACTTTTTTATCTAAAAAGAACAATATTTTAAAAAAAAGATAACAACCCCTGTATTCAAGCCATTTAAATGCAAAATATACACTGTTTTTAAAAAATTCGTTTGTACCAGGGCAGGGGATTTTTTGATTTATTCCTGCGCATGGCTTCCCGTTTCGATTTTCGCATTTGTTTATGTACTTTTTTGCCGGTAACTATATTTTTGTCTTTCCCATTAATTAAGCGATTGTGTTTTTTTACCGCTTTTTTGTGCATTCGGTAGTCATAATTTTTTTTCCGCCTTTCTTCTTTTGCTTTTTTGTTTTCGATGCTGATTACATATTTTTCCTCGCGGGTGAGCTTTTGGCGTTTGCGTTCAACTTTGCGGCTCTGGCCTTCTTTTGTGTCAATTGAACGGTTGTATCCCTGCGCCGGGAGACTATTCGCTGCACCTAACAATAATAAAAACAAAACCAGCGTTCTAGTAAGCATAATATTGATTAATTTTGGTCACAAATTTTCTATCATGTTCCGACTATCAAAGATACTCATTTTATTGACATTATTTCTGCTTTTTTTTAATACATCGTGTAACGATGAGGACAGGGTTCCCTACGTGCCTGTTAATCTGCAATTGTTTCTTAATAGCGCTGATTATCAGGATTTAAAAATTTCGGGTAACTGGAAGTATATTTCCGGCGGATCTCGGGGGATAATTGTTTTTTGTGTTTACCCCGGTGAGTATATGGCTTTCGACAGAAATTGTACCTATGATCCTTACAACGACAGCGCCCGTATTTACGTTGATGAAACAAATATGTTTGCGGTTTGTGAGCATTGCAGTTCAAAATTTAATCTCTATGATGGCACCGTGGTTTCGGGCGATGCGCCCTATAGCCTGGTTCAGTATTCAACACAGGTTGACAATGACGTACTATACATTAACAATAGCTATTAATAATGTGATTATAATTAAAAAAAAGAGGCCGTTCAGAAACGGCCTCTTTTGCTTAATACCGGTAATGTTCCGGTTTGTAAGGTCCATCAATGGGAACGCCCAGATATGCTGCTTGCTCGGGTGTCATTTGCGTAAGCCTTACGCCCAGTTGTTCCAGATGCAGGCGGGCAACCTCTTCGTCAAGTTTTTTCGAAAGCCGGTACACTCCGATTTCGTATGCATTGGTGTTTAAATCGATTTGTGCCAGGGTCTGATTCGAAAATGAATTACTCATAACAAACGAAGGGTGTCCGGTCGCACAACCCAGATTTACCAGTCGGCCTTCGGCAAGCAGGATAATTGAATGTCCGTCGGGGAAAATATACTTGTCAACCTGAGGTTTGATATTCAGGTGTTTAATTCCGGGCCAGGATACCAGCCGGTCAACCTGTATTTCGTTGTCGAAATGACCGATATTGCATACAATGGCCTGATCCTTCATTTTCGACATGTGTTCAGCGGTAATAACATCTTTGTTTCCGGTGGTGGTTACAAAAATATCGCCAACCGAAACTACGTCCTCAATCAGGGCAACCTGATATCCTTCCATGGCAGCCTGAAGCGCGCAGATAGGATCGATTTCGGTAACAATAACCCGTGCACCGAAACCGCGCAGCGATTTGGCTGAGCCTTTACCCACATCACCATAACCCAAAACAACCACTACTTTGCCGGCGACCATTACATCGGTGGCCCGCTTGATGCCATCCGATAATGATTCACGACATCCGTACAGGTTGTCGAATTTCGACTTGGTAACCGAATCGTTTACGTTGATGGCAGGGAATAAAAGCGCGTTGTTTTCGAACATTTGGTATAGCCGGTGAACCCCGGTGGTGGTCTCTTCTGAAACACCTTTTATTTCTTTTACGGCACGATGCCATTTTTGAGGGTCTTCGGCAAGCACTGTTTTTAATGTGTCGAGAATGATTTTTTCTTCATTGTTACCTGGTTTTACATTCAGGATACTGGCATCGTTTTCGGCGTAAAAGCCTTTGTGAATCAGCAGGGTGGCATCGCCGCCATCGTCAACTATCAATGTGGGGCCCTTACCTCCGGGAAACGACAGTGCCTGCAATGTGCACCACCAGTACTCTTCGAGGGTTTCACCCTTCCATGCAAAAACGGGAATACCACGTTGCGCAATGGCTGCAGCTGCATGGTCCTGTGTAGAGAAAATATTGCAGCTGGCCCAACGGACATCAGCACCCAATTCAACGAGGGTTTCGATGAGTACGGCAGTTTGTATGGTCATGTGCAACGAACCGGTAATACGGGTTCCTTTGAGGGGTTTTTCAATTGAATATTTTCGCCGGATACTCATCAGACCGGGCATTTCTTTTTCGGCGATATCAATTTCTTTTCTTCCGAAATCGGCCAGACTCATGTCTGCCACTTTGTAAGGTAAATTCGAAATTACACTGTTCATCGTTTCAATTTTTTAAGAACGCAAAGATACTAATTTTACTAAACCGCCGAAAAATATTCGCCTTTATCTTTGCCTTTTCGAGCGAAAAACCGGATGCAGGCTGCCTTATCTTTATCAATTTGTTTTTTTAAATTTTCAATTTCATCTAATTTAATTTCTTCCCGAAGCTTGGTATGAAATTCAATGTTAACAACGGCTCTGTAAATATCCT
>JAGOEF010000161.1 GCA_017997855.1 Bacteroidales bacterium | reverse complement strand
ATATCCTGACACTACCGGGAGCATACAATGGCGTGATCAGCTATACGACCCGGCAACACACCGGCAACCGGATGGAGATACGGCTATCGGGAGGTTCGTACAAAATGCGCAAGGCCGAAGCCATGGCCAACATTAGTATGGGAAACACCTACTCAACCCTCGCCTACTCCACCGAACAAGGTGCCGGATATCGTTTCAACACCGACTTCAATGCCGAAAAATTGTACTACCGGTTTGGACTGATAACCAAAAAAGATTACGACTTTCAGTTTCAGGCCGGCATCATGGACAAAAGTTTTGGTGCGCAGGGTTTTTATTCCAATCGTTTTCCTACTCAGTTCGAAAGCATTAAAACCGGATTTACCTCAGCCAGTCTGAAAACCAATGGGAAAATTTCGTTTCAGCCCTTGCTGTACTGGAAACGCAACCACGACCGGTTCGAGCTTTTCCGCGAAAGCCTCTACACACGCCAGGGTAACTATTATATATGGGACGGAGACACCGCGGCATACGCTCCGGGAGTTTACTATCCCGGCCATAACTACCACCTCAGCGATAAATTAGGGGCATCACTGCAGATAGAAGGAAGCATGCGGTTGGGTAGCTGGAAAGCAGGAATCAGCCACAGCTACGACCATATTTTAAGCAGTGTGTTAGGCGAAAACCTCGAAAACCCGGTAAAAGACCGTTTCGAAGACTCGGTATATTTTGGAAAAGCGGCCAGCCAAAACCTCAGCCATGCCTTTGCGGGATTCGGTACAAACAGCATCAGCGGATTCAGGATTCAGGCGATGGCCAATGTAATGTTGCACGGCGGCGTTCTCATCCCCGGCGGTGGTGGCAGCATCAGCTACATGCAGGCAGAACGTTACAGAATCTGGTTAGGAATAAACCGCAGCTATCGCCTGCCTACATTTACCGAATTATATTACCGCAGCGCCACGAGTGTGGGTAACAGCCACCTGCAGGCTGAAACCGCCCTCAACGGGGAGTTGGGTTTCACGCTGAAATACAAAAGTTTCGAAATGCAAAACCGGATATTTATTATTTCGGGGCACAATACCATCGACTGGGTTCGCCAACCCGACGAAACAGTTTATACTGCCATGAATCACATCAGTTTATTAAGCCTTGGGAACACCCTTTCGGCCATGCTGACTCCTGTGCCGGGAACCAAAGTTGCCCGATACCTGAAAATGGCAGCCATAACATACACCTATATACATAAAGAGAAATACGACCGTGGTGTAATATCGGCCTACAGCCTCGATTACCTGCGTCATAAAATCACTGCCCGACTCGACACCCCGTTTTCGACGCATTTCGGGGCAAATTTTAGTTTCACCTACACAGTACGCAACGGCACATACACATTAAATAATATTGAGCAGGCCTATCCGTCGTGGTCAAACGTCGATGTGGCATTGTATTATCAAAGCCAGCGACTGAGCATACATTGCGCCATACAAAATATTTTTGCAGCGGAACAGGTCGATTTCGGGGGCATTGCATTGCCCGGAAGGTGGTTTACAGCAGGTATTTCGGTAAATACTGGTGGCAGACAGAAATAATTTTTAAAATATTTTCTTGTGTATTAATCTTTTTCTATCTTTGCACTCCCAAAAGTGGTTGTATTTATTATTGATAAAATTTGAAAGATGTACGCAATTGTTGAAATAGCAGGTCAGCAGTTTAAGGTTGAAAAAGGGAGCAAGCTTTTTGTTCACCGCCTTGCTGAAGCAGAAGGCAGCGATGTTGATTTTGACAGGGTTCTTCTCGTTGAGAACGATAACAAATTCAAAGTAGGCCGTCCGGTAGTAGAAAACGCTAAAATCACCGCCAAAGTGTTGTCGCACATGCGTGGTGATAAAGTGCTTGTTTTCAAGAAAAAACGCCGCAAAGGCTATCAGATTCTGAACGGTCACCGTCAGGATTTCAGTGAAATACAAATTCAGGATATCATTGCTTAAATTTATAGGTCATGGCACACAAAAAAGGGGCGGGTAGCTCACACAACGGAAGAGAATCGCACAGTAAACGTCTGGGCGTTAAAATATTCGGAGGCCAAAATGCTATTTCCGGAAACATCATTGTAAGGCAACGCGGTACGGTTCACCATGCAGGCACCAATGTTGGCATGGGTAAAGACCATACACTTTTTGCACTTTGCGATGGCGAAGTAAAATTTGCAAAAAAATCGGACAATCGTTCGTATGTTTCTGTAATACCGATGGTAGAAACCAATCCGGCGACCGAGTAATATTTTCGAAAAACATTCTTTTTATCAGTCCTGTTTTTTCTAACTTAGCAGAAAAAACAGGATTTGTTTTAATATCATATTTATGCTCAGTATCAATGCAATAAAAGAAAACCCGGAACGCATCATCGGGTTACTGGCTATTAAAAATTACGATGCCCGCGCCACGATTGGCCGTATTCTCGAACTCGACGAACAACGCCGCGAACTGCAGCACACCCGCGACAGCCTGCTTGGAAAAATCAACGAAGCATCGCGTCAGGTAGGTCAGTTATTCCGCGAGGGCAAGGCAGCCGAAGCCGAACAATACAAACAACAATCGGCCGCACTGAAAGAAGAATCGAAAGATCTCGACACCCGCCTGGCCGAAACCGAAGCCGCATTACAGCAGGTATTGGTAAGTCTGCCCAACACCCCGCACGAATCGGTGCCGGCCGGAAAAACTGCCGACGACAATCTGCAAATCAGACAGGGCGGAGTCATGCCCCAGCTTACGCAAAAACTCCCGCATTGGGAACTGATTACCAAATACGACATTATCGACTTTGAACTGGGAACAAAAATTACCGGTGCCGGATTTCCGGTTTACAAAGGCAAAGGTGCAAAGCTGCAGCGTGCGCTGATCGCCTTCTTTCTGGACGAGGCCGAAAAAGCCGGTTATCTCGAAGTGCAGCCTCCGCTGATGGTGAACGAAGACAGCGGTTTTGGCACCGGACAGCTTCCCGATAAAGACGGGCAGATGTATAAAATTGGCGCCGACAATCTCTATATGATTCCCACCGCCGAAGTTCCGGTGACCAACATTTACCGCGATGTGATTATTCCCGAGGAAAAACTTCCTGTGAAAAACGCAGCCTACTCGGCATGCTTCCGGCGCGAAGCCGGCAGTTGGGGAGCACACGTTCGAGGCCTGAACCGACTGCATCAGTTCGACAAAGTAGAAATTGTACGCATCGAAAAACCCGAAATTTCCTATCAGGCACTCGACGAAATGGTTGCCCATGTCGAAGGCATCATCATCAAACTCGGTCTGCCCTACAGGATTCTGAAACTCTGCGGTGGCGATATCAGCTTTACCTCGGCCATGACCTTCGACTTCGAAGTGTATAGTGCAGCCCAGGAACGCTGGCTCGAAGTAAGCTCAGTGTCGAATTTCGAAAGCTTTCAGGCCAACCGTCTCAAACTGCGTTATCGCAGCAGCGAAACCAAAAAGAATATCACAGCCCACACCCTCAACGGCAGCGCCCTTGCACTACCCCGTATTGTGGCTGCCATTCTAGAAAACAACCAGACACCCGACGGTATTCACATTCCCGAAGTCCTGATTCCCTACACAAAATTTTCAATAATCGACTGACATGAAAACCCGCATTGCAATGGTATTCGCCCTGGCCGTATTAGCCGGAGTGCTGTGTACGGGATGCATGAATAAAGCCCAGCGACAGGCTGTTGCCAAAATCGACTCGCTGCTGGTGCTCAACACCCAGGTTTACGAAGAACTTTCGGCCGTCAATTCCGACAGCATTAAAATTCTGTACGACACGGTGAAAAAGTATGACCGAATTATTGGTACTGCCGACTTTTCGAAAGACATCGATTCAAACACACTGATGCTGTTGTATGAATACGGCACCATCGACAAAACCTTCAAAAAGTTTCTCGGGAAGCATTATCAAAGCATGCTCGACAACCTGAAAATACGCCGCATGCAACTCGAAAACCTGAAGCAGGACATCGAAAACCGCCTGATTGACGGGGAGAAGCTTGCACAGTATCTGCATACCGAAGATTCACTCATGCAATTTACGGCCAGCGACATCAGGGGCAGAATTCGATTTCTCGAACAACATAAGCAAATGTATTACCGTTATCAACCCGAAATAGTTAAGTTAACCGATAGCATTGAAAAGCACAGGTAGCCTCATAAAAACCCTGCTTATCCTCGTAGTGGTTTTTACTGCGGTAGTATTATCGCCCCGCACGGCCATGGCCCAAACCTATGATCAGGAACTGGCAGCACAATATATGAATGCCCGCGAATTCGATAAGGCTGCAATACTATGGGAACAATTGTATGACAAATACCGGTATCGCCAGTACCTGACCAACTACCTGAAATGCCTGTCGGAACTGAAAGAATTCGAGAAAGCCGAAAAATTCATAAAAAAAGAAGTCAAACGCAACGAGAACGACCCCAGTCTGCTCGTAGAACTCGGATTAGTTTATGTTGCCATGGGTAACACCCAAGATGCCGATGCACAATTCAACAAAGCCATAAAACTTTCGGCTGTCAGCAAGGCCCAAACCATCAACACGGCCAACTATTTCCTCACCAACCGCATGTTCGACTATGCCGAGGTGCTATATACCACAGCGGCAGCACAGCAAAAAGTCAATTTCGATTTCGAACTGGCCAACCTCTATTACTTCCAGCGCAACTATCAAAGAATGACCGAGAAATTCCTCGACCTGCTCTTCGAGTTTCCCGATTATCTCAACAGCGTCGAAAGCCGCTATCAATACATTATGGCCAGCAGCACCGAAGACGACCTGAACCAGCTGCTAGAGACCAA
>JAGOEF010000160.1 GCA_017997855.1 Bacteroidales bacterium | reverse complement strand
CTAAACTCACCCACCCCCACAGCTCGCTCGGATTTATAATCCGAGCTCCCCGCTTGCACCGATTTGCAATCCGAGCCCAAACAGTTTTCTTCCATCAACAACTGCCCCGAGGTCGAATAAATTTTAATATTATATCCCACCGACCCATTCCCATCGGGCAATACAATGCGAATTTCGTCAACCGCCGGGTTCGGATACACTTCTGCCTGTGGCATACGTATGTACTGCGGCAGGTAGCTGTCGCCGCAGTGCGGGTTGCAGCCTTCGGCATCGAGGCAACCGCACGAGTCAACCTTTATAGCCAGCGCACTTTGTATGCCATTGGGAAACATGGTACCCGGGTCGCTGCGAAACTCGCCCGTAAGCATAAAACCTCCGTCGCTGGTGCGGCTCATACCGAAAAGCATTGTTTCATTGTAAACTTCGTCATTTTCATTGAAACATTTATATGACCTGATCCAAGCACCGGTTCCATTGGCAAAAATTTTCACAAGCGAACTTAAATATCCGCCATCTCCCATAATTATTACAAACATATTTCCATCAATATCCTGATAAGAATCCTGTATCACATATCGATACCTGTCAAAATTCCCTAATTCTGGTCGCAAATCTGTTTCTTCTGATAATGAAGCAAACGTACCATGGTCAGTTAATTTTGCTATTCTAATTGTTGCTTGTGGATTTGGCTGAAAATAATTACTTGTAATCAAATACGGATCTGTCCACACAACGTAATAATTGCCGTCGGGCGCATCAAACACCCTGGCTCTGAAATTGGCAGTAGTAGTATTCCCCACAATCAACCGCCATTGCTCATTCCCCTCCGCATCAGTTTTTACCAGACAGGATTTTACCCTTTCTGGATACAAATAGGTCATATCCTGCTCGGTGCTGATAATATAGCCTCCATCCTGCGCAGGGTGTAGTTGGTAGGGGGTCATTTTGCAGTTATTCGGGCGTGTATAATCCTCGTACGAAAAAGAACCATCCGACGGGTCGTAAATGCCAAAGAAAGTGTTTGTAGTCCAATCTAAGTTTATTTGTACAGTACCCAGCAAAAATATTGAGTTGTCGATTTCTTTATGAAATTTTATTTGAGTTGATCTACCAGCAAAAAATTCTTTGAAATCAATAATTGAATCAAGGTAAAAACTTGAATTATTAAAATACATCAAAATTGGATTCAAAATATAACTTTTGGTGTACTCGCGATACACCCCGCTGGCAATAAAATAATCATCATGAAAACTGTAACTCTTCGATGTATAGTTCGAGAAACCAACAATAGTATAGCTTACATATCGGTATGAATTAAGCAAATAACCCGATTCATCAATAATATTAAATATTGGGGTGTTTTCATATCCATAATTCAACGTATCTAAACCAAGTGTTGTGTAAATATTCTCGGATTCAATTGCAACATTGATCGTCCACCCCGGGTATAAATAATAAAACCGTTCTTGCGAAAACACAAGCAAGGGGAGCAGGGTAATTACCATTATAATATATGCCTTTTTCATTTATGCAATTTTACAAGAGCAGTGTTACAGTTTAAGTGACACTGCCCCAATTGTTTATGATTATCGTTTAATGTTAATCGGGCTGCTTCCGGTAAGTGACTTACCTCTGAGCAGGCTTACATGATATTGCCCTTCAATAAACCCGTCGGTTCTTATAATTACAACATCCTGTAAATGCTTCAATTCCTTTGTAAACACTGTCTTACCAAGTATATCCGCAACCGGCAGGCCTGTGCCAAATGCCATTCTCCTCATTTTCATCAGATTTTACAGTGCAAGATACAAAATTCTCACATCTCCAAAACACCAGCGCCGTTTTTCAAGTCAAAAGTCAAATGCGGGTAGTGCTGTCAAGAACACCCTCCTCCATCTAAACCGTTTCAAAACATTTGACGTCTGACATTTGCCATCAGACATCTGACATCAGCCATCAGCCATCACCTGCCCACTTTCACAAACCCACTCCCATAAACCTTGCCTCCGCCCGAAAAAGGAGCTTTTTAGGTCAAATTTCTTTTATTCATTAATTCATTCTATGGCAAAAACACGAAAATTGCTAATTGCTTTTCAGAAAATTAAAGTATACATTTACATTCACAAACCAGCTGATTCATACAACGACCATGAAAATTCATAAACTAATCATCGTTGCCATTTGTCTTAGTGTTTTAACCTGCATTTCGGCCAGTGCACAAACCTGGCAAGAGTACGATTCGCTGCGGTGGCAATACCAGCAAAAAGAAAGTTACGACTCTGCGGTGATCTGTGCAAGGCACACTGTAAAACTGGTACAAAAAGAAACAGGGAATGAATCGGAATTATATGCCGACAAACTGGTTATGCTGTCGTATATGCTCAGCCTGAATAATCAGACAGACTCTGCAATAATTTACCTGGAAAAAGAACTGATTATACGCAAAAAATACTTTGACTCCAATCCGGGAAAATACGAGGAGAGCATTTATAATCTAGCAGGACTCTATTACGATGCTCAGGAGTATGAAAAATCACTTCAATATTACAGAGAGTCGATGGAGCTTTATGGCAAACTGAATGGCTTCTATAACGAAGCCTATATTTTCAGACAAAATAGTGTAGCCCAGTTATACCAGATTTTGAACCGGTTTACCGAAGCCTATGAGGTATTTACTTCCTGCCTGAAGCTGATTGAGTCGCACTATGGAAAAGAGCACGAGTATTATGGAATACTGGCCAACAATACGGCGCGCCTGCTTTACAATATGGGTGATTACGAAACATCGCTGCCGCTATATCTCGAAGCCCTCGATAATTTTGGGAAAAACGAAGGTACCGACAGCTACAATTACGGCATTGCCCTCGACAATATCGGAAATGTTTACCAGATGTTGGGTCAATACGACAAAGCCCTTGAATATTTCAGTAAAGCCAACACAAATTTTATTGCTTCGGTGGGAAAGGAACACTTTTCGTATGCCATCAGCCTGAGCAACCTCGCCAACCTGTATAAAACAACCGGGGAATACGAAAAAGCCCTGCCACTGTATATCGAAGCCATTGATGTCACGGTAAAAGTCTTGGGGAAAGATCATTATTACTATGGAACTTTCATTAATAATTTAGGTGGGCTGTATCAGGACATGAACCAGTTTGACAAAGCCCTTCCACTCTATCTCGAAGCACTCGACAATGCTGAAAAGACACTGGGGAAAGACCATTCCTATTATGCAATCCGGTTGAATAACCTTGCCAATCTGTATCAGATGATGGGTCGTTTCGACGAAGCGCTTCGATTTTTTAATGAGGTGTTGGCAACCATGGAGCGTACAGTTGGCAAAGATCATCTGTACTATTCTACAAACCTTATGAACCTTGCCAGGCTCTATTGCCAGATGAAACGTCCCGGAGATGCGCTGCCTGTTTACCGGCAGGCCTACGAGAACAACTATACCAACATCCGTAAAAATTTCTGTTTTCTTTCGGAAAACGAAAAAGAGAATTTTGTTAAAACCATCTCGGATAACTTCAACAGCTACCTGAGTTTTTATTTTGATTTTGCAGCTGAAAACCCAGCTCTAGGGGGTGATGTTTACAATATTGAACTCTCGACCAAAGGCATGATTCTTCAGTCGGGCATTCAAATGCGGCAATCGATAATAAACAGCGGTGACGCTCAGCTTTTACAAAAATACGATGAATGGCAGGCTACAAGAGAACTACTAGCACAACAATATTCGCTGCCCGAAAGTAAGCGAAACAGCAACCTGGCGGAGTCAGAACGTAAAGCTGAAATGCTGGAGTCGGACTTAACCCGTATTTCAGGCGCATTTCAACAGACCCAATTACTCGGAAACACCACATGGTCCGACATTCAGAAAACCCTCAAGCCCAACGAGGTGGCTATTGAATTTGCCTCATTTCCCTATCTGAAAGAAGATGTCGAAACCGGCAAAACACAGTATATCGCATTGGTTCTCAATGGCAGCGACCCCTATCCGCATCTGGTGCCACTGTTCGAACAGACACAACTCGACAGCCTTCTGTCGACAGGCAGCGAATCGAAGCTTGTGAACAATCTATACCGCAGCATCACCATTTTCCACCCCGGCGAAGTAAGCAGTTTCGACTATGGGAAACGTCTCTACCAATTGCTTTGGAAACCTATAGAAAAATATATACCCGAAAATGCAACCGTATATTTTTCACCCTCAGGAACCTTGCACCAAATAGCTTTTGCCGCAGTTACCGACGAAAATAAAATTAAAATTTCAGACCGGTACCGGCTTGTTCAGTTAAGCACAACGGCCATGCTGGTACACGAAAATGAGTCCACAACACTGCAATCACCATCGATTTGCCTTTTTGGAGGCATCGATTATGTAGCAGGTGCCGGAGATATGCTGGCTATTGCCAGTGGCTTGAACCAAAACAACACTTTTGTATCGCGTTCGCTTGCTGATTCGGGCGAAAGGGGTGGCGGCGTCTGGAATTACCTGCCGGGAACGCTGCAAGAAGTTAACAGCATTGCATTGATTGCAAAAAAACACAATGCCAAAACTCAGGTCTTCAGTGGTAAATCAGCCGTAGAGGAACAAGTTAAAGCCCTGAGTGGCGTCACTTCGCCCCCAATCATTCACATCGCAACCCATGGCTTTTTCTTTTCCGACGTCGAAAAAGTTTCGGAAGGCAGTTCCGGAACCCGTTCAGGCGAAATGGTTTATCGTTCGGCCACGAACCCGCTCAACCGGTCGGGGCTGCTTTTTGCCGGTGCCAATGCAATATGGTCAGGAAATAATGTTCCCGAAGGTATTGACGATGGCATCCTTACTGC
>JAGOEF010000159.1 GCA_017997855.1 Bacteroidales bacterium | reverse complement strand
GGCCTGCCGCGCCTGCTCGAGCCGCGATTCCAGAATGCGTCCCCAGCGCTTAAGCTGTAACACTGCCACATTGTTTTGTTTCTTAAACTGACCTATTTCGTCAACATAACTCATTCGGTGCATCAGCAGTTCGAGGAGCTGAAAGTCGATAACGTCGATTTTCTCGCGCAGGTCCTCAAGGTGGTTGGTAAACTCAGGGTTTTCGGAAAAACCTACGCGGTAGTGCAGCCCGGCGATCATACTGCAATACTCGTCCGGCGATAGTTGCTGGCGGCTGTCGCTGAGGGCATGCTTGGGGTCATGGTGCACCTCGGTCATAAGTCCGGCAAAGTTCAGATCGAAAGCACGCTGGGCAATGTCGGCCACAAAGGCTTTTTTGCCGGCAATATGGCTGGGATCGCCTATCATGGGGATGTCGGGAAAACGACGGCGGAATTCGATGGGAACTTCCCAGCGGGGCGTGTTGCGCAGTTCGGTTTTTTCGAAGGGGAAAAAGCCGCGGTGAATGGCTGCGAGTTGGGTAATTCCGTTTTCGATAAGTCGTTCGGCAGCACCGCTCCACAGGTCGATGTCGGGGTAAGCGGGGTTTTTAATCATCACACCGATACCCGAAGCTTTGAGCGAAGTGGCGAGTTTTTGCATCGAAAAGGGGTTGGAAACCGTTCGGGCGCCTATCCACACTATGCCAATCTGGTGTTTGAGCGCCTGCTCAACATGCTCAGGCTCGGCAACCTCGATGGCCACAGGAATACCGTGTAGTGCCTGAAGTTGCTGCAGTACCGGGAGTGCCTCGGAACCCATACCCTGAAAACTTCCGGGGCGGCTGCGCGGTTTCCACACACCGGCGCGAAAAATATCGGCTTTACCACATTGCGCCAGCGCAGCAAAGGTAAGGCTGAGCTGCTCGGGACTTTCGGCACTGCATGGCCCTGCAATGAGGATGGGCTTATCGGATACTGCAAATGTTTTCACAGGACAAAAATATGGAAAAATATTGGAATAGGGGTTTTTCCCCATCCCACCAAAAAATTCGTTTTTTTAAATTGCGAATTATCAATAGCTTTGCTTTTTGTTTTATTTTTACTGAAAACCAACACGATTTTATTATGGCAGCATTCAGGGTTCTTACGTTAAATGAGGTGATAATACAGAAACAATCGGCTTTTCCTTATGCCAAGGGCGAGTTGTCGAGGTTGCTGAGCCACATTGGTCTGGCTGCGAAAATTGTGCATAAGCAGGTAAACAAAGCCGGCCTCGTGAATATTCTTGGCGAAGCAAACAAAATAAATGTGCAGGGCGAGTCGCAGCAAAAACTCGACGTGTATGCCGATGATGTGTTTAAGAAAGCTCTGCAGGCTTCGGGGATTGTGTGCGGAATTGCTTCGGAAGAAAACGATGAGATTATTATTTTTGATGACGATTTGTCGCTCGAAGGCAACTATGTGGTGTGTATCGATCCGCTCGACGGTAGTTCCAACATTGATGTGAATGTTTCGATTGGTTCGATATTTTCGATTTATCACCGCCTGACACCGGAAGGTTCCAAGGCTGAACTGAAAGACTTTTTGCAACCCGGCACCAAACAGGTGGCCGCCGGATATATCATTTATGGCTCGTCGACCATGCTGGTGTACACCACCGGATTGGGAACCACCGGATTTACCTACGACTCGTCGATTGGCGAGTTTTGCCTGTCGAACACCTATATGGTTACCCCGAAATCAGGAAATATTTATTCGATTAACGAGGGCAACTACATTAAGTTCCCGCAAGGGGTTAAGCAGTATATTAAGTATTGTCAGGAAGAAGATAAGGAAACCAAACGGCCTTATACCTCGCGCTATATTGGTTCGCTGGTGGCCGATTTTCACCGCAACCTGCTCAAAGGCGGAATTTATATTTATCCCACCACGGCAAGCAGTCCCAACGGCAAACTCAGGCTTCTCTACGAATGTAACCCCATTGCTTTTCTGGCGGAACAGGCAGGCGGAGCCGCTACCGACGGACGCGGAAACCGAATACTCGAAATTCAGCCGACAAGCATTCACCAGCGCGTTCCCTTCTTCACAGGCTCGAAAAATATGGTCGAAAAAGCCGAAGAGTTTATGCGCGAATACGGCGATTAAGCGGCAGAAAATGAAAACCTTGAAAACAGCTTGTGCCACGGTGCTGATGGCAGTACTGCTGTGTCTTCCCGGCATGGCGCAGCGTCCCCATGTGAAAAAGCTGGCAAAACTCGATAAAACCATACTCGAAACTTCAGGATTGGTGTGGTGTAACGATACTCTGTTTACACACAACGACTCGGGTGGAGAACCGTGTTTGTATGGGATTAATCTCGATGATGGAAGCGTTGCGGGGCTGCGGTGTTTCAACAATATGAGAAATACCGACTGGGAAGATGTTACTGCCGACGATACCTATCTTTATGTTGGCGATATCGGAAATAATTCAGGAACACGGCGTCCGCTGATAATTTACCGAGTGGCAAAAGCCGATGTGGGAAAGCCCGGTGCCCAAATCGACAGTATTGCGTTTAGCTTTGCCGACCAGATCGATTTTGTGCCCATGTTCCGGCGCACGGCATACGATTGCGAGGCCTTATTTGTGGCCGGCGACTGGCTGATGGTTTTCACCAAGGACTGGAAAGACAAGCGCAGCCGCCTGTACCGGATTCCTAAAACCCCGGGCAATTATTCGCTGCAACCCTGTCTGGAACTTGATGTACGGGGTTTGATAACCGGAGCCGACTTTAATCGGGAATTGAATGTACTGGCGGTGATTGGTTACGAAAAGAATTTTCCGTTTAACCCGCTGCTGTATTTCATCGGGTTAAACCCCGATTATACAGCGATAGTAAACTATGCCCGTATCGAGCTTCCGCTGAAGAACAAGCAAACCGAAGGCATTGTGTGGGAGAACAATAACAGCCTGCTGATCAGTAACGAATATCTGATAAAGGTACCGGCACGGATGCATCGCATAGCACTCGACCACTACCGGCTGATGTCGTTGATGCGCGACCCACACCCCGATCCCGAAAAGCTTATCGAGACGGAATATAACTACAGGCTGGTTCTCAGCGACGCTGCGGGAAACAAGGTGTTTGAAGGAAGCTTGCGCGAATTTCTGCGTAAGGAAAGCGAATGGATCAACATGCAGCGTCCGGCCCTGGTAAGCTGGAAACTGAAGCATGCCGATGGATGGTTTGTGTGGGAGTAGCCACTGCCGTTGATTCCCACCTTTGCCAGAACGAAGTAGGAGAACGAAGCAATCTGTATTTCGACGGGCGCAGCACATGCATTTACGGACGGGTATAAACACATCTCCGGTAGACGAATCAATTCAATTACAATAAAGTGTGGCGATATATGTTGAAATCAATATTTCTGATAATCTAATCGTTATTAATTGTAAATTTGTCTAAACTATTGACCGATTATGAAAAACCTAATACTTTTGGTTGTAATGCTTGAATTCATTTCATTAACTGGTTTCTCTCAGAGAGATATTAACTTAAATAGTAAAGAATTGATTAATATGTTTTCCTATTATGATCACTTTGACTCATTCTATTACTGTGATGATTATTATGGTTACATTTATGATTCTATAGGAATTGTAGTTTACAACACTGGCAATCCTGATAATATTTGGCAGGTTGGTAATCCTGAAAAAGGAGATTGGACAAGTGGTTACCCGAATCTGAATGGAGGCAACAAAGTGCTTATTACCGATACTATTCAAACATATCCAACAAACAATGAATCAATAGTAGAGTTTCATATTGTAAAACCTGGCTGGGCTTACGTTTACGGGTGTTGCTGGAGTAGCTTTCGATTTGGATTTTACTTTAAATGTGATACCGATTCGTTGAAAGACGGTTTGAAAGTTGAAGTTTCGTTCGACGGGGGGCAGACCTTTGCCAATGCTTCCGATTCTGTAGGCCTTCTCAATCTGCCAATGAGTGTTGATTCTATTTATTCATATTACTATACAGAACCTCCTGCAGAAGGTGAGCATTTTACTATTAGCGGTAGTCAATATGGTTTCTTATTTCCGCATTATTTGGATTGGGTGGAATATGGTTTCTCGTTTGGAGAAAGAGAAGAAATTGCAGCGGAAATTAATTATATGGTTATAAAGCTTATCTTTAAGAGCGATGGTGTGGATGAGGGAAAAAGGGGAATAATGATTGACGCGCTCAATATTGATGTTGTAGACTTTTGTCATTGGATAGGGATTGAAAATCAGAAAACGTCGAAAGAAATTAAAGTATATCCTAATCCCGCATTAAGAGAATTGTATGTTGATATTCCGAATGCAGAGCAATATCCTTGTACATTCGAAATGGTTAGCTATTCGGGTCAAAAGGCTATTGAAGAAGAAATTTCCAGCAATCAATTTGTTGTTGATATATCGAAACTATCTGCCGGTGTATATGTGTATCGCATTATCAATAGTTTTGGTTTATTGAAAATTAATAAATTAATAATTAATTAAACTTTGGCGCAAGCAATCTTTCGTTGAATGGAATTCATCAGAGTCTAAAAGCCACCCGTATTTGCCAGAACGAAGTAGGAGAACGAAGCAATCTGTATTTACAGACTGTTTTGTTTCACCGGGCACCCCGACTCCACCTAGGCTCCGCCATGGCCGTCCCGATGAAGTATGGGGATGCAATACCCCGTCGTAAAAATCATTGGTTTTTGTTTGAAAAGTGTACTTTTGCGTCGTGAAAAACACAATAAAAAACTTCTATTCAGGCGATAGCCGCATCGAAGCCATTCAGAACCTGTGCGAAAACGACACAGCAGCAAGGATTGTATTGGGCGGGCTTGCGGG
>JAGOEF010000004.1 GCA_017997855.1 Bacteroidales bacterium | reverse complement strand
ACTCAGATAGCAGGCCGTAATGCCTTCATCGGGGGCATCCGGACAGCCTGGGTTGTTGACCACATGTTTGAGGTCGGTCTTGATGTTAATGCTTTTGTTTCGGAACCCCGTCCCGATGCCAGTTTAAACAACTCGTATTACCTGTATTCGGGTGCTTATGGTGGTTTACTGTTTGCAGCCAATATATTTCCCCAGAAAGCCATCAACCTTTCGGTACCTGTCAGCATTGGCGCAGGAGGCGTAGGCTATATGGGCAATTACTACTATTTTGCCGAAAACTACGATTATTATCCCGAAAGCTATTATGCATATTTTTACGTTCAGCCGGGACTTGAGCTGCAATTCAATATGACACGCTTCTTCAGACTTGCAGTGCATGCCAGTTATCGCTATACTTCGAATATTTATCTTGAGTATTCCGGTGGTGCCGGACAGATTATCGGGAACAACAATCTGATGAACGGTTTTAATGCAGGTGTAAGTCTTAAAATTGGTAAATTCTAATATAAAATAATTATAAATATGAAACGATTCGCATTAATTGCAGCCATTGCTGCACTGCTTGGAGGGTTATCGTCGTGCTATTTCCCGCACGATTACGTAAGGGGCGTTGGGCAACTTACCAGTATTGAAAGAGACAGTCGTGGAATTAACGGAGTTGAGATTAACGACATGATTGATGTAGTACTTGTTAAAAGCGACTCAGCTAAAATTCTTGTTGAAGCACAGGAAAATATCATCAATCTGGTTAGTACCGAAGTCAGCAATGGCATATGCACTGTTGAGTTCATGCACGGCTACAATGTGAGACCCACTCTTCCGGTAACTGTTTACATTTATACTGACGAGGTAAATTATGTTAAAATTGACGGTAGTGGCGACCTGACTACTAATGGAGTTTTCGACACAATAAGCAGCCTTGAAATCGACATCAACGGATCGGGTAATGTTGGATTCCAGTGGCTCGAAGCCGATAATATTACCCTCGAAATCGACGGTAGCGGTGATTTGAACCTTGAAGGAAAGGGCCAAAGCCTGAGTGCCACTATCGACGGCAGCGGCAATCTGCACCTCGAAACTGAACTTGCCAATTCTTCGTTCCGTATCAATGGAAGCGGTGATGTTTTTGCAAGTGGTTGGTCAGCCTCAAATATTCTGCATATCGATGGATCGGGCGACTTCTATGGTTTCAACCTCGAAACCGAAACCACCAGTGTCTTTATCGATGGTAGCGGAAATGCTGAAGTGTGGGCAACCGAGAACCTGTTGGTCGAAATTGATGGCAGTGGTGATGTTATTTACCGGGGAAATCCTAGCATAAACTCAGGAGGTGGCGGTAGCGGAAATCTGATAAACGGGAATTGATTGGACAGGTGAGGTTGCACCTTGCCAAAATAAATTCTGATTGAATATTGTTTGGACACCCCGCCTCCGCCCGGCGACCACTTTTACCGGTTATCGCAGCGGAGTCGGGGTATTTCGTGAATGACTTTCAAAATAGAATACGCTTTGGTATTCCCGGTTGGTAAATCTTCAGCAAAAAAGCAAAACTACTTACAAATAAGAGATGCTTACTTCTTTCAGAAATTTTTCGTCGAGTAAACGTGCGATACGGTTTATGATGGTACGCCGTATTTCGAGGTCCACGGGAACATTTGGATCCTGATGGGCTTCGTTAACCTTGGTACCCACCACGAAATCGATACGGTCGCTTTCGTGAAACATTTTTACAATCTGGTCGGCAGGACCTTTGCCCGTCAGGTAGTCGCTGTCGAAATCACGTAACAGGCGGTTTACCTTATTCAGGGTGAGTATACCTTCGGTAACAAGGTCGATACCCGGCATATAAGCTACCGGAGGAAGCTCCTTGTCGTAAAAGTCGAGGCTGTTGGTAACCTCCACCCCCAGTTCACGCGAAACGATATCGGTGGTGGTACCCCCGCAAACCACTTTTTTTCCGCTGTGTTCTCTGATTATGGTCGCCAAACGCGCATCATAGGAGGCTTCGAAGGGTGGACCGGTCACCAGCAGCAATTTCCGGGGTTCTCTGAAGTAGAGCGAAGCACAGCTGGTATCGTCTTTCGATTTATAGCCATCGTTCAGTACTGAGCGGTTGACAATTTTTTCGGACAAACGGGCTGCCGAAATATTGTGATCGGCCTCAATCAGCCCAGCTACATAGTTTGTAATTTTATCGACACCCCACCCAAATGGGAATGTTTCGGAACCCATGCCCGACTGGGCTACCCCATCGGAAACCAGAATAAGCCTGTCGCCCAGGTGAGGATAAAAACCTGTAGTGAAAAGCTTTTTGTCGTGTTGGGCGTATTTCGATAATTCAATTTCGTGCCAGTCGAGCTGCATGGGCTTTCCGTCACGAAAAGCCATAACATGCGGGTTGTCGTACTCAATAATCTGAACCTTATCGTGCGTAGTAACATCAATTATGGTAAAGGTGGCATAGGCAATTTTCCGTTCCTTACACACCGGCAGGGTTTTCATGATGATTTCGGCAATTCGTCCCGGATCGCGGTGCTCAATGGTAAAATTCATTGCCATGGTTGCTGTCAGGCTGGCCAGAATATTGGCCTTAACGCCATGCCCCATGCCATCGCTCAATACTACAATAAAACGGTTCTCCTCTTTGATACGACGCTTCATGAACACATCTCCGCAGATTTTTTGACCCTGATGGTTTATCTGTCGGGCATCAATTTCTATGAAAAAGTCGTTGTGCATGGTTTATGGCTGCCGGTTGCTTTTTTGATACGATTCTATAATACTGTTGAGCATGCGTTCTGTTTCGGAAGCACCTTCTCCAAGCAGGAAGCCAATTTGCTGAACCATCTGCAGGTTTTTCTCAATGACTTCGTTTACCCGGTTAATCACTTCTTCGCGGCGAACCTCGGGCTGATACAGGTCGCGGAATATAGCTCCGGCAATTTCACCTTTTTTTATCGGGAACACCGATACATTAAGGAGTTTATCATCGTAGCTGATATCTTTGTTTTCGACCGGCTGATTGTTGCCCAGCACATAACCAAAAAGGGTATATACCGACTGAGGTAATATCGTTTTTAGGTCGGCACCTGTAAGCCCGGGTACAATCTCGTTGATTTCTTCGGCTTCGCGGCCAATAATCTGAATGAATTTTTCGTTCGACTGAATGATTTTCAGGTTTTTGTCGGCCAGCACAACCCCAGAAGGCAGTTTTTGCATAATGGCTTCCAGTAAGTTCATGGTTTCTTTTACCACACTATGATCCTGCCTGAGTTTGCGTTCCGAAATTTCGAGCGCTTTTTGGGTTTCGGCAAGTTTTTTATTGGTGATGGTAAGCTGTTTTATGAACTCCTGGCTGTTGCGGAGGGTATAGGTAACGCAGAGTTCAGGCTTGGCAAGGCCTTTAGCCACATGAACAGCAAACTCTGTACAGCTTTTATATCCGCACGACTGGCAACCGTGGTTGTCGTTCATATCACGCCCCAACATTTTGAGTATCTCCTGAACCCGGGCCGGATCGGGCATTGGCAAGCGCTGGTCGTCAGCAGTAAAGCTACGGTTCAGCTGAATATTCGCCAGTGTATCGGGTTGGTTTTCGTTACAAAATGCCACCCGCTTCATTGTAAAATCGACTACCAGGCTGTGGTTTTGCAGATACGATCGTTTGGCCGAAGTACATGGACCGGTACAACAGCCTTTGCAGAAGTAAGCATTCAAATGGTGCTTTACGGCTGCTATACGCGAGAAGTCGTCAATATTGTCACGAAACTCATCGGGACCGTCACGGGTTATAATACGATTGACTCCCGCCTCGGTGGCAATATTGCCTGCCTCCAGCAGACCGGTACTGATAGGAAAAAGTGAACCTTTTCCTCCATAGGGCGGGTCGAACTCCGAAAATTCAACCGAGTTTTCGGCAATATCTTTTTGTGAAAACAACTCACGTAATTCCTCAAAAGTAAGCACAGAATGTACTAAACCATTGAACTCGTGCGCTTCCAGTTTTTGCCCGATGCAGGGAGTGATAGCAATTATTCTAATATCGTTGCCATAAATGGCACGACATGCTTTAGCCGTTGCGAGCATGGGGGTTAATACAGGAATCAGGCTGTCTATTAACCCGGGCTGATATTTTCTTACATATTCAACCACAGGTGTGCATGCCGAGGTGATATGATATTTCCCGCGAAAATTCTCGAAATGGGTTTTATACTCATCGGCAACCAATCCTGCGCCATACGAAATTTCACAAACATAGCGGAACCCAATGGCTTTAATCATCCCCACAAAATTCCGGTAGTCGGTGACATCAGGAAATTCGGCGGCAATACAAGGATCAACAATGGCCATGCAGGTGTATTTTGCAAGTAAAGCTTGTGTTTCGTTTATACTACCGTAATACAAAATTGCCTTCGAGGCACAATTGGTGTAGCAATTGCCGCAACCAATGCACCGTTCGTGAATAATCGAAACCCCGTTATTTTCGTTGTTTACATGAATGGCCCGCACAGGACAGGCTCTCACGCAAGCATAGCAGAGGGTGCATTTCGATTTGTCGAATTGTATCAATTCCATTTGCCGTTGGTTTATTCGAGGTTAAACGCCTGGTTCAGAATATCGGTAATACCGATTTTGGAAACCCCATAATAGGGCTGACCATTTATTTTTATTACCGGTCCATTGCTGCAATTACCAAAGCAGTGGCCACCTTTAAATTTGACCTGTTCCTTGAGTTTGTGTTCCTCGAGATAGTCCTGAATCACACTCACCATTTCTTTGTTACCGCGACTAAAGCACGAGCTGCCAAGGCAAATGGTTATTTCTACTGTTTTTTCCATGTAAGGATGTTATTTTCGTCCGATTCCAAAGTATTCAAACCCATGGGCATGCAATTCTTTGGGGTCGTATATGTTTCTGCCGTCAAAAATAATTTTATGACGCATTGTTTTCATTTTTTCGTAGTTCAGCACCCTGAATTCCGTCCATTCGGTAACTAAGAAAAGAGCATCAGCATCAACAATTGCATCGTATGGATTTTCGACATACTCTATAATGTTGCCAATTCTACGTTTGGTTTCTTCGATGGCTACGGGGTCGTAAGCGACTACCTTGCATCCGGCTTTCACCAGAAGTTGTATCAGAACCAGCGCCGGAGCTTCACGCATATCGTCGGTGTTGGGTTTGAACGAAAGTCCCCAGAGCGCAATTTTCTTTCCCTGCAGATTATTCCCAAAGTATTGCATGGCTTTTTGGTACAATCTCGATTTCTGCCGGTCGTTAACATCCTCCACCGCTTTGAGAATTTCGAGCGAATAACCTTTGCTATCAGCTGTTTTAATGATTGCTTTTACATCTTTTGGGAAACAGGAACCCCCATAACCCGTTCCGGCATAAATAAAGTACTGTCCTATTCGTCTGTCGCTGCCGATTCCTTTTCTCACAGCGTTAATATCAGCACCCACCAGTTCACAGAAGTTGGCAATATCATTCATGAAACTGATTTTCGTAGCCAACATGGCATTGGCCGTATATTTGGTTATCTCAGCCGAGGGAATATCCATGAAAATGATGGGGTGGCCATTCAAAACAAAAGGTTTGTAAAGACGGTTCAGCAATTCCTGTGCCCTTTCGGAATCGGTACCGATAACAATTCTGTCGGGGTGCATACAATCATCGATGGCATCGCCTTCCTTCAGAAATTCAGGATTACTGGCCACATCGAAACTAATGCTTAAACCCCGCAGTCTTATCTCCTCCTGAACAGCGGTTCTTACTTTTTCGGATGTTCCGATAGGAACTGTACTTTTGGTTACTACCACCAGATAGTCGGAAATGTTTTTCCCAATTTCGCGCGCGACAGCCAGAACGTATTGAAGATCAGCGCTGCCATCTTCGTCAGGAGGAGTTCCCACAGCAATGAAACAGGCGTCAGCCCCGCTGATGCTTTCGGCAATACTTGTCGAGAAGCTCAGTCTGCCACTCTCAAAATTACGTTTTAACATATCTTCGAGACCGGGCTCCCAAATGGGGATAATGCCTTTTTTCAGGTTCTCGATTTTCACTGTATCAATGTCAACACAAACAGTATGTACACCCATCTCGGCAAAGCAGGTTCCCGAAACCAAACCCACATAACCGGTACCTATCATAACAACTTTCATACTTCGCTTTTTTTTAAATTAGACCTCAATATTAATAAATCAATTCCGATAAAAACACAACATCCGGCATAAAGCTATCGTAAATGTTTAAATCTTCTTCATCAGTAAATGTTCTTATTTGCATATGCAGTTCTATAATGCCCTTATTCATGTCGGAATCAGCAAAATCACCATTCAGGTAAAAGTATAACCTGTTAGCAAAAATATCACACAAAATATATGTTATTCCATTGACATTTAATAGTTTACCCGCATACCTACCAGAGGGAGGAAGAATTTTTTCCGGCAATAAATCGGTAACAGTATATTGTAAAAAATTTTCGAACACTGCTTTCCTCGCTTTCAGGTGTTGCGTAATGAAGAAAAACGGATGATTCAGATAGGCGTTGGCCCTGCCAATTTTCCCTTCGAGTATGGCTTTACGGATACGGGTTGAACTTACAGCTTCGTTTTCGATATCCTGTTGCGGAATTTCTTCAACCCTGAAGTTTGCCACCTTGCTTAGTTGATACAAGTACTGGTAATCGCCCTGACGATTATGTCCGAAATGGTGATTAAACCCAACCACGATAATTTTTGCACCCAGTTTTGCGAGTAATATATCCTTGACAAAAACTTCGGATGGGGTTTTCGAAAACTCAATGGTAAAGTTGATAATAAACAAGTGGTCTAGACCTGTATTCGACAATAAGTATTCTTTTTCGTCCGGTGTGTTAATCATGAACAAGCCCTGAGTCTCGTTCGGAAACAATATTTTACGTGGATGCGGGTAAAATGTAATGAGAACAGATTCGCCATCGATGGCTTTTGCCAAAAAATTAATGCGCTGAATTATCACGCGGTGCCCGGTATGAACGCCATCAAAAGAACCCGTGGTAACGACTGGATTTTTGATTGTTCCAAAATCATCGAAGTTATAATGTACTTTCATGCTATATCTTAACGATTTATTTCTTTAACATAGTATGCCAGTTTTTCGAGCGATGTAACCATGTCGTAATTTTCGACATATACATCGGGCGACACCCTTAGTGGAACACTGGTAAAATTGAGTATTCCGCGAATTCCCGCATAAACCAGCTTATCGGTAATGTCCTGGGCATATTGGGGTGGCAGAGTAAGAATGGCCAGCGAAATATTATTCTCGCTAACAATCTCTTTTATTTGCTTAATATCGTAACACCAAACGCCCGAGATAATTCTGTCGGTTTTTTGCGGGTCACTGTCGAAAGCAGCCACAATATTAATATTATGACCTTTGCCATTGAAATAGCTGGTAATCGCCTTGCCCAGATTACCCACCCCAAAAACGGCAGCATTTAGACACTGTTCCGAGTCAAGTACCTGACTGAGTTTTTGAATCAGATCGTGAATGATATAGCCTTTTCGTTGTGAACCGTTATATCCGATAAGCATAATGTCGCGACGGACCTGAACGGGAGTCAGGTGCAACATCAATGCAATTTCGTGCGAAAAAATATATTCCTTCCCCTCGTCCGACAGGTTCTGAAGCAGACGGCGATACTGGCTCAAACGTTCGGTGGTTTTTTCAGGTAACATAGTTATTATTTGTTAAATGTAACTGTAAATACAGAGCCTTCGCCCGGAGTGCTTTGCACCCTGATGGAGGCGTTATAACTGTCAAGAATTTTTTTAACAATAGCCAATCCAAGGCCACTTCCCGGAATATTGCGTGTGTTTTCGTTTTTAATTCTGACAAATTCCCCGAAAACTCTGTCGATTTCTTCGGGTGTCATACCAATACCCGTGTCGGAAATACTGACTTCAATTTGCGTACTTGTGTCGGATACGGCGCACGAAATTGAGCCATTCTGGCGATTGTATTTTACTGCATTCGACAACAGGTTGTTGAAGACGATTTCCATATCACGCGGGTCGGCTTTGTAAATAACCGGGTAGCTCAGGTTGCAACCCAGTGTAATGTCCTTTTGTATTGCCATGGGTTGAATCGACGAAAGCGAGTTTTTCAATACTTCACAAAGATTGAGATCTTCGGTTTTCTTTGCCAGTTCACCTTTTTCAATCTTTGTAAGGTCGAGCAGATCAAAAATAAGCGAGCGCATATCTTTAACACGGTCAAGCGAACGCCTGATCATTTTGTCGTAAGAGGCTATGTCTTTACCTTCTTTCTGTTCAATCATTATTTTCAGATATCCCTCAATGGCATTCAAAGGGGCTTTCAATTCGTGCGACAACAATGACAAGAATTGGAAACGGATTTGTTTCCCTTCCTTATACATTTTCTGCGTCATTCTTTTCAGGAATATCTGTTTGGTCACATTCTCGGCAGAAGAGCGCAGATCCTGTGGTGTGAAGGGTTTGGGAACAAAATCATGGGCTCCCATTTTGGTAGCCTGCACAGCCAGCTCAAGTGAAGCATACGATGTAATCATGATAACCTTGGTGGCAGGATTTGCCTTGTTGAGATGTTCGAGCACTTCGATTCCCTGAATTCCCGGCAATTTATTGTCGAGATAGACTATGTCGTAAGTAACAGCGTTCAATTTTTCGAGCGCTTCTTCACCGGTTGAGGCATCGTCAACATCAAAACCTATGGAGTCGTCCATAAAGGGATAGTCAACCACAAATTTATCGAGTACCCTGTGTACACCCATGCGAATGCCGGGTTCGTCGTCAACAACAAGAATTTTCAGGTTTTCCATATTATATTCCGAGCATTTGTTTAATAATTTCGATGATTACCTGTGGACTGGTTCCTTTTTCAAGGTATTTGTCGGCTTTAACCCAGCCTCCCTGATTTCCGTTCCCGAAATTCAGTCCGGTCTCACCGGCAACAGCCGTAGCAATAATTACCGGCACATCGGGATATGTTTTTTTCATCTTATAGGCAAGTACAAAACCGCTATCATGGTTTTCCATCATTAAGTCGAAAAGGGCAAGGTCGGGTTTTAGCTCACCAATTACGGCTTCTGCTTCTGCCTGACTATTGGCCTTAATTACAGTAAAACCTGCATCTTCTATGTGATAACACATCTGATAAAGGTAATCGTAGTCATCGTCGGCAATGAGAATCGTGTGGGTTTTCATATCAACTTACTTGGTTATTATAGCGTGGAATTTCGATACTAAAAGTGGTTCCGGTATTACCTCTTTCAGCATCTGCATTGGTTTCGATGTGTATTTTCCCATTATGCATTTTAATGATACCGTAAGTGGTAGGCATACCCAGTCCGGTTCCTTTTCCAAGTCCTTTGGTGGTAAAAAACGGCGTAAATATTTTATCCATGTGCTCCTGTTCAATGCCTGTTCCGGTATCTGCAATATCAATTTTAATGATATCATTTCGGTCGCTTACCGTGACATTAAGGCTTCCCCCATCGGGCATGGCTTCAATAGCGTTCTTAATAATATTTGTTAATGCCTGTATCATTTGTTCTTCATCGAGACCCGCCTGATCGTTTTTGAGCTGAAAAGCAGTATGTACCTTAATATTATCCGGTATTACCAATGATTTCAGTGAACGATTGATTAATGAACTTATATTGATATTATCGACTTTCAATTTGTTCTTACGTGCAAAATTCAATAATCCGCCCACAATGTTTTTACAGCGTAAGGCCTGATCGGCAATCATTTTAAGGTCTTCGACCTGTGGGTCATCGGGTTTTGCTTCGTCAATAAGAATGTTACTGTACATAATTACCACACCCAGCGGGTTGTTAAGTTCATGGGCAATACCTGCCGACAACTGCCCCAGATGGGCCAGTTTTTCGCTTTGCTTTAATGCCTGTTGCACCGAAGCCAGGGTTTGATTTTTTAAATTCAGTTCACCAATCGATTGGTGAAGTTTTTTTATCATATAAGGTAAACACATGTCGATTTCGGCCAGTCCTCGCAATACGGCTACGGCATGCTCTTTGCACGATTCGTAACCACAGGCCTGACAATCGAGACGGTCGATGGCTTCGGTTTTGCCCATCGAGTTCCAAATGCTCATAATTTCATCGGGCGAAGGATACACTACACGGCAGTCGTCGGGAGTAAACTCGCGTTGAAGATTGAGCGTTTTGTACTTATTTACCTGACTTTTCCAATACTTACGGTCGATGTTTTTTAATTTGCCTTTTACATAGCGGGTTACGTAAGCCCGGCTTTGATAAGGCTTTCCCTGCGATGACATTCCGGGCCCCATGATGCAACCTTCGCAGCAAAGCAGCTCGAGATGCTGGTCGGCAATCAGGCCATTGTCGAACTCATTGATGGCTTCTTTAAAACTTAACCTTCCATCGGCAACCACCACATTCCCATCGACATAATCTTCGGAAACATTGATGGTTTGAATGATGCCCCTCGAAACAGGGAAAATGGCACCACGGCCACTTAACGGTGGATCAAACTCCGTAGGCTCACAGTGCTGGTATTCAATACCTTTCATCCGGAATACTTCGCGAATCTCTTTAAATGTGAGAACAACATCAATTTCGTTGGATTCCGATTTCTTTGCAATACAGGGACTGATTAAAGCAAGTTTATATTTTGTGCCATATTCCTTTTTTAAAACACGGGCAAGTGCCATCACCGGCGATACTATGGGTGCCAGATTCTCGGTAAGATGCGGGTGATATTTGGTAATATAGTTTACTACTGCCGGACAATCGGAAGAAATGAATTTTTTACCGTCGGGGTCATTAAGCAGTTTAATATATTCCCTGGCTACCAGATCGGCACCAAAAGCAACTTCAACAACCTTGCTGAATCCCAGTGAACGGAACATACCTACAACATATCTGTAATCGGCAACTTCTCTGAATTCGGCTGGGAAACTGGGAGCGATACAGGCAATTATTGATTCTCCCGCACCGAGCATCTCAATCAGTTCATCAGCTGAATCCCTGAATCTCTTGGCTTCCCGGGTACACACTTTCACACAATTTCCACAGGCAATACAGCGTTCGTGTATCACTTGAGCCTGACCGTTTTTAATACTGATTGCCTTGGCTGGACAAACACGCACACAACTGTAGCAAACCTCGCATCGGTCTTCGACCGTATATATTATTTTTTTTGGATCCATCACAATTCAGAATTTGATTCGTAGCGTGTAATCGGCTTAACCACATTGTCGGAACTCATACCTTTCACTATGGCATTCTGCACCGAATTACGCAGTAAACCTGAACTTTCGAAATCGAGTAACACCTTGCCCGAAATACTTGCTTCACTATCGAGCTGGCTGCTGCCGTTGATACAGCCTCCAACGCACGACGAAATTTCGATTATATGTACACTGTTGTCGGTTACATATTTCAAAAAATACTCATTGATTGCCTGCATGCCATTAAGAGAAACAAGCTTCAGGTTACGACCCGAAATACTGGTTTCGAATGTTTTCACAGGTTTGTTTACCCTTAGTTCGATATATTTACTATCGAAAGAATTTTTCCCCTCCGTACTTAACAGATTCCTGACCAGAGACTCAGCGAAACCACCATTATATTCGTGCAACACAGAACAAGAACTGTATATGTTATATGGTTTATCGACGGTGCATCTTTTGGGGAATGGCATGGTCACACCGCGGGTACGGAGTAAATGAAGTAATTCGTGTGTGGTAACCACAAAATCAATATCAGGCAAACCGCGGGTCAGGTTATTGGGTTGAAGTGCTTCGGTTTTACGTGCTATACATGGCATTACCGCTACCACTATATTGTTACTACCATTGGTCTCCCGCTTTAACATGCGACCGGTTATCTGCTGGGGTGATCTTAAAGGCACCAAAAAATGGGCAAATTCAGGATGTTTTTGCTTCACCCATTGAATGGCAGCAGGGCAATCGGAAATTACCATTTTAAAATCGGGTTGCACAATTCGATCACAAATCAGGGATGTGGCATCAGCAAAGTACAGATCGGATGCGAAGCTATCGGTCACTATTGTAGAAAATCCGGTGTCTTTCAAAGCAGCCACCAGCATTTCAGTCATTTCTTCAAACTTACGGATTCCAAATACGGCTGCTATCGAAGCCACGGATGATGCCGAAAGTATTACCGATATTTTCACAGACTCCTGCCCAATTTTGGCAGCAATTTGTTCTATAGCCGATTTTTCGCGCAGGGCACCTGTCGGGCAAATGTTGATGCATTGCCCGCATTGAATGCAGGAAGAATAATATAGTCCTTTCCCCAATACGGTATCTACCACCGAACGCTTGCCACGGTACACATGGTCTATGGCAGCAACGCCTATAATTTCGGAGCATACCTTTACACAGCGTCCGCATAAAATACACTTCGACATGTCGAATACCAGGCCCTGACTCGAACGGTCGGTTTTACCCTTCTTTTTAACACCGGTAAAAAGTCTTTCTCTTATATAAAGTTCTTCGGAAAGTGACTGCAACTCACAACGACGGTTTTTATCACAGTAAAGGCAATCGTCCGGGTGATTCGTCAGGAGTAAATCTATAATTGTCTGGCGACTTCTGATTACTTTGGGTGAATGGGTTAATATTTTCATTCCGGTTTGTACCGGAGTCGAGCAGGCTGGAATCAAATGCCGGGTATCTTCATCCTCTACCACACATAGCCGGCAGGCACCTGTGGGAGTAAGTTCAGGAAGATTGCAAAGGGTTGGTATTTTTATTCCGTTACGCTGTAATGCCGTCAGGATTGTTTCGCCTTTGCGTGCCTGAATTTTAGTACGGTTTACTGTAATTTCGACTTGCATCTTATTTGAGAATAACGGCGTTAAACTTACACGATTCCATACACATCCCGCATCCGATACAGCGCTCGCTGATAATATAATGTGTTTGCCGCAAACTACCGGCAATTGCATCAGCAGGGCAGCGTTTTGCACACATACCACACCCGGTGCATGCCGTGTGGTCTATCGAGTAGGATTTCAGATTTTTACATACTCCTGCCCTGCATTTTCGCTCGAAAATATGCTCCTCAAACTCTTCTCTGAAATGTTTTAATGCAGTGGTAACCACATTGGGCGCATGCTGACCCAAACCACACAATGATGTTTCATGCATCACTTCCGCCATCTGTTCCAGTTGCATCACACCCTTAAAACGCAGTAGTGTGGCAAATTCCTCAGCATCGTTGGGTTTGTTCGATATTCTTTTAAAGATTTCTGTAATACGCTGTGAGCCTTCGCGGCAAGGAATACATTTCCCACAACTTTCGCCCTCGATAAATTCCATAAAATAGCGGCAGGTATTCACAATACAGTTTTCCTGATCTAATACGGCAAAGCTGCCCGAGCCCAGGTAGAGTTTTTGTTTATCTAAATGATAGTAGTCGAGGGGAATCCCAAAGTCTTCGACAGGCACCAAGCCTCCCGACGGTCCACCCAGATGCACTGCCTTTATTTCGGAATGCGATTGAGGTCCGCCACATGCATCAATAACCTGTCTGATGGTACTGCCCATTTCGATCTCGACTACACCCCCGATTTCGGTTTTACCTGAAACAGAAAATAACTTGGTTCCCGTAGTGTTGTTATTCCCAATGCTGCGAAACCATGCGGCTCCATTGCTGATTATTGCAGGAATATTGCACAGTGTCTCTACATTGTTTACCACGGTAGGCATACCATGTAAGCCACTGATGGCAGGATAAGGCGGTTTGGTACGAGGCATCCCCCGGTTCCCTTCAAGGTTTTCAATCAGGGCTGTTTCTTCGCCACAAACAAAGGCGCCCGGACTTTCGTAAATACTGATCCGAAGGTTTATTCCGCTGTCTAAAATGTCATCTCCCAGCCACTTGAGTTCATATAACTGATGGATGCAACGCTGCAAACGATTAATAGATAAGCGGTATTTGTTGCGGATATAAATAATTGCCTGATTTGCCCCGGATGCATAGGCTGCAATGATGATTCCCTCAAGGAGTAAAAAAGGTTTTGCTTCTACGAGTAATCTTCCCGAGAATGATCCCGGATCGCTTTCATCGGCATTGCATATCAAATATTTTTTGTAAGAATGCTGCTGCAACACCGTCCGAAGTTTACTGCCAGTGCTGTATCCACCGCCGCCGCGCCCGGTCAGACCACTTTCGGCTATTTCGCTGCAGACAGCTGCAGGTGTCATTGTTCTGATGGCTTTGAGCAAGGCAGTGAAACCACCAAGGCTTTCGTAATCGCTGGCACTATCGGGCCTGATTGTTTCGATCCCGGAAAGAAGTATTCTTTTTTGTGTCGCAAAAAACGGGAGTTCATCAATATAAGGAACAAATTCCCAGGGAAAACGGTCGTTGCTTTTGTACTGCCCCAGAATGTGGGTTTTTTCCGGCAAAATATTATTGAAAATACAGTCGCATATAATAGCCACATCCGATGGCATCACCCTGCGAAAGCTGATTTTATTTCTTCCGGGAATCAAAATATCGACAACCGGATCGTTGGAACACATGCCCATACAACCGGTCTCAATCAGGTCAGCATCTATCTGATGACTTTCGATGTATTGAATAAATGCATCCCTGGTTTTGGTTATACCTGCAACTATGCTACAGGTGCCCGTTTGCAGAAATATCTGTATCGGTGCTGTTTTCGATTTGTTTATTTCGAGCGGTGTATTCATTTCAAACGCTCATTTCGTCAGGCATCTCACCCGACTGTAATTTAGAAACAAGGTTCCGGAGCTTCGCAACATCAACATGTGTAAAAAAACTATCATTGATTTTTAGAACCGGACCTTGCGAACATCCCCCCAAACATCCGGTATGCTCTATCGACACAAGTCCGTCGCGACTTAATTCTCCATTGGAGAGACCGGTTAGCCGTGTAAGTTCGGCTGTCAGCTTCTCGCAGTCGCAAAGATAACAAGAGGTGCCCGTACAAATTTCGATGTGAAATTTCCCTTTAGGGATAAATCGGAAGTAATTGTAAAAGCTGGCAATGCCGAATATTTTACTTTCTGCTATGCCCAGTTGTTTCGAAATATCAACAATGTCATGATATTGAATCACACCTGTCCGTTCCTGCAATATCTGCAACAGCATGAGCAGTCCCGATTTGTCGGTGATTTTTTTTTCGCTAATTATTTCCTGCACCAATGCGGAACCCATAACTGATAATTGAGTTACAAAGATAATGATATTTGTGAAACAAAAAACAATGTTAGAACAATAACAATATAAGTTTAATGTGAACAACGCATATTTTAAAACACAAATTATTTGCGAAAGCAATCAGTGCGTTGTATATTTGATATAGAAACCACAAATTGTAAGCACATGAGAACTCCCGGATTCGAGAACGAGCTTGTTGACTTACGAGGTCAGCTGATTGACAGGGCTGTTTCACTTTCCGAAAATGTGGAGGATGCCGAAGACCTGACCCAGGACACTATGCTCAAGGCTATTTCTTATAAAGGAAATCTTGCCAGTGACACATGTCTGCGGGCATGGTTGTTTACGATTATGAAACACCAGTTTATTAACCAGCGCCGTCGGAGTGTACAATATCGAAAAGTGCTTACCGAGGCAGTTTCCAACAAGATGCCTATTGTAAGCAATACCTGCACTTACGAGCCTTCACCCGATTCTCAGCTATTGTACAAGGAAGTGGTGCAATGTATCAACCGGCTGGACAGCAAATTCAGGGAGCCATTTTTCGATTTTATTTCAGGCTATAAATACAGCGAAATTTCTGAAAGATACCAATTACCCATGGGCACCGTGAAAAGCCGGATTTATTATGCTAGGAAAATGGTATTGCGAAGCCTGCAGATAGAGTAATTAATCCTCGTAGAGAATATCGGAATAGTCTTCGATAGCACCAATTATTCTGAACTCGGTTCTGCGGTTTTTGGCCCTTCCGTCAGGGTTGTCAGTGCCATCAGGGTTTGTGTTGGGGGCTATCGGGAAAGCCTCTCCAAAGCCTGTGGCTACCAGGCGGTCCCGACTAATTCCTTTCTCAATGAGATAATCCACTACGCTCTGCGCCCTGTCTTGCGAAAGTTTCATATTAAACTCGTCGCTGGCAACACTGTCGGTATGCGACCTGATTTCGACAATAATCTGGGGATATTTTGTCATCAGACTGTATATCGTATTGTCGATTGTGGTTTTGGCTTTATCGGTTAATCGGGCCAGTCCGAATTCGTAATAAATGTTGTTTAAAACAAAGGGCTGATTGGGAATGGTATTCACAATAATTGCATCGAGTACCAGGGTATCAGAACTGGTAATGGGCTTTGTAGTGAAATCGATCCGCTTTTCGACCCGGTTAAAGTCTTTTACTGTAATGTAATAATCAATTCCCTGTTCCAGATTGAAGAAGTAATTGCCGTTTCGGGTGCTATCGGTTTTAATAAACAGGTCTTTTCCGGTGTTTTTGTCTTTCATAAACAGCGAAACAGGGTAATTGTACAATACTTCGATGGCATTGTTATGACTAACATCTTCGATATTGAGGTGCAAATCCTCCTTATAATCGTGCTCAATACTTTTAAAGAATGTGCTGTCGGTAATTCCGAATACCTGACCTGTTACCCCGATAACAATGAAATCGGAATACACAAATTCGAAAATATCATCGCAGCAATTCTCGTGACGAATCGATTGTGTACCTTTACGGTTCGAAACAAAATATCCTTTCTGTCGGTTGGGAGTTAGGGTATAATATAAGTCGTCGAATGAGGAATTAATGCCAATACCAAGGTTCTCGGCTGCAGTCCATTGCTTGCCTTCACCCGACGATTTGAAAACATCGTAACCACCCAGTCCGGGATGCAAATCAGAACTGAAGTACAGTGTTTTGGTATCTATATTATAATAAGGTGTAATCTCGTTGCCCAGGGTATTGATGTTTTTACCACAGTTTTTGGGGGTTTCATACTCGTTCTTACGGTCGTTGTAAGCCGTAAACCAAATATCGAGACCACCGCGCCCATCGGGTCTGTCGGAAACAAAATAGAGAATATCGGTATTACGCTTCGACACACCCACAGCCGGCATTGTCGATGTAAAGAAGGGCATGTTGATTTCCTCGCCCAATTCAATAGGCGCTTGCCATTCGTTATGGAGGCTAACACTGTAAAAAATTTTACAGATTACTTTATTCTGTTCTGATTTTTCGCAACGGGTAAAGTAAAACTTGTTACCGTTTACTGCGAAAGCTCCATTGCCGGTATTCTGGTTTTCGCCATTAATCGTTTTATCGAACTCGCCAAGGTTTACCCATTTCCCATTTTTTTCGTAGGCCATATAAAACTTACGAACAGGTAGTTTCTGGGTAATCGGATCGTAGTATTCCAGCTTATCTTGTTTCAACGAAGCATAAATCAGTTTTCCATCTTCGGTAGGAATGGGCGAAAATTCGATATGGGGTTTATTCACAGCCGAGTCGAGGTGGGTGATTACAATATTCTGTGTTGGTTTTTGAAGCTCCGGTATTAATTTAAAACTTTCGATATGTATCTTAGCCATCTTACCATAGGTGTCCTTCAGCTTGTCTTTTTTAAGGTATCGCTGAAAAATCTGGAATTGTTGCTCAGCATCCAGATATTCTCCCATAGTTTTAAGGGCCATGGCATAGTAATACTGATCCAAAATGTATTTATCGCGGTTGCCTTTAAACGACTTGCGCAGACAATCGGCCGCTTTTACATAGTTCTTTTCACGGTAATATAAATTGCCCAATTCGTGCAGCGCTTTAATATTACCCGGCCTTTCCTTCAAAAAAATCTCATAAAAATCGATAGCTGTAAATATATCGCCCGATTCGGCTGCCAGCTTTGCATATTTTTTTATCTGACCGGGTTTCATTTGCTGTGCATCGGTTTGTGCTGACAAAACCCATGGTAACAAAAGGAATCCAATCAGTAAGGCAACTATATATCTGTAATTAATAGCGGTCACAGGGCAGTGTAATCTGGTCAAGCGATTTGGTAATATCTTTATAAATAATTGTCAGTTCGAAAGCACCCCGCATATTGCTCACCGTGGCCAGGTGCGATACGTTGACATCATAGCTGATTCCAATCAGAAAATGATACAACCCTACTCCACCCGAGAGGATCAGTGCGTCGTAGCTGGTAAAGGCAGTACGGAACGAGGCTCCCACATAGGCTTGTTCAACAATGCTTTTTAAAGGAAAAAAATATCCGGCCTCAACTCCGGCAACATAATCGGAAGCTTTTTTCTGGTACATGCATAAAACACGCGGTTCAACATACATTTTATCGTTGAGCATGATGTTAATTCCGGCATGTCCTGCTACACGCAGGTTCATTCTGTTATCTTCTCTGATAAAACTAACTTTCGGTGAGTTTACATGGTAGAGGGCTATACCTCCATAGGGCTTTTTACTGCCTGCGTTCGACCTGTATTGTATTCCGGCGCTTATATCGGGATAGTCGATATTCTCGTCCCACTGATTCATATTGTTCGGAAGTGTATGGTCGTAATACCCTGTTAAATCGTTAAACTGCGACGGAAAAGTAAGGTCGTCAATCGAAAACGATTGCACCGCATAGGCTCCGCAAACTCCAACGCCAAGATAATGCCCGTCGGCAATCTGGAAATGATAGGCTACCGAAATACCCAGTTTATTCACACTCAGAAATGCACTACCCGAACGGTCGTTAACAAACATGGCACCAAGACCCCAGTATCCCTTTTTTGTTCTGAACGGTTTGTCGAAACCTGCCGAAATTGTCTGATAGGGAATCCCCACCGTACTCCACTGCCTGCGGTAATTGTTCGAAAAGCGCCAGTTGCCGTCGAAATTACCCGCCAGGGCCGGATTTAATGTAAGCGGACTGTATTGGTACTGGCTGAAATGTATATCCTGTGCGCTCAGTTTTATTATACTGAAGCAACAACCTATTAACAAAGCCAATATTCTCAATATTTTCACCAGAATTGCTTTTTTTGTTGGTCAAATATAGTATTTTTGTTTAGAACAAAAAACCAAATTTTCAAAAAATAAAAAATGGTATACTCTGTGAAAAATGTAATAATCACTGCTGTTTTGCTGTTGTTGTTGTCGCTTACAGGGCGAGCACAGGTTACGGTAGATATAGGTGCCAGTACCCTCGAAGGTTGTGCTCCGCTCGAAGTGTTGTTTACTTCTACCGTGCAAAATTGTACCGGTGCGGTGAATTACCAATGGGATTTTGGTTTCTCGGGTGGTAACTCCTCACAGGCAAATCCGGGAACGGTGTTTCAAAACGCCGGCAACTACACTGTAACCTTGAATGTGTCGTGCGCAGCCGGTAATGCTGGCGATAATATTACCATTATCGTGCATCAGCCACCTACGGCAATTATAAGTAACACACCGGTTACAGGCTGCCGTCCGCTTGTTGTTAATTTTCAGGATGGATCCACCCCCGGAGATGGCACTATCAATAGCTGGGAGTGGTTTTTTAACGATGGGACTCCTTTATCTACATTGCAAAATCCACAACATATTTATGATTTTTCCGGCATTTTTAATGTACTGCTCATTGTCCGCGACAATCACAATTGTTCATCGCAGGTAACGGTGCCTTCGCTGGTTTCGGTTTCCGACACACCCTCGGTAGCTTTCACCGCGTTCCCGCTAAGCTACTGTCAACCTCCCCTTCCTGTAAATTTCCAAAGCATAGTTACCACATCCTTAAACCTGAGTTATCAGGCTTTCTGGAGTTTTGGTGATGGCGCACCCAATGGTTCCGGTACCAGTGTGCAGCACACATACACAACTCCCAATATTTTTGACGTTACCCTTACGGTGGTCGACGCTTACGGATGCACAAACTCCGAAACATATACCGACTACATAAATATTACTGAATTGGTCCCTGATTTCAGTATGTATGTGGGTAGTACTGCCATTCAGCCGGGTGGTGTAATTTGTCCCAATACCACGGTACATTTCACCAACCTGACTGCATATAATTGTCTGTGGGACTTCGGGGGCGGACAAACATCAAGCCTGAATATTTATAATTATTCCTTCGTGAATCCGGGAACCTATAACTTAAGGTTTACGGTTCAACCCGGAGGAGAATGCGAGAATTACATTGATTTTCAGCTATTTGTCGAGGAAGTTTCGGCAGGTTTTACCACCGACCCGGCCAGCCTGACAACCTGCAATGTGCCATTCGAAGTTGATTTTACCAGCACCTCAAGTGCCAACGTGGCTTCGTATAATTATACTTTTGGCGATGGCGAGTCGTCGGCACAGGCAAACACGAGTCATACCTACCAAACCAGTGGCACCTATCCGGTTGTTCTCACGGTTACCTCGGTAAATGGTTGCATTGCTACGACGTCTGCCCAGGTGATTATTCACAGTCCCGATGCTACATTTGCCTTTACCGAAGGCGAAGGTTGCGCACCACTCCTCGAAACCTTTAATTACACCGGGACATCGGGTTCCACCATCACCGGCTATACATGGAATTTTGGCGATGGGAGTCCGTCGGTAGAACAAGCCCCTCCGGTTGCGCATACTTTTCAAAACGCAGGAGAATATACAGTTACGCTCACAGTTACCGATGGTAATTGCACCTCGAGCTCCACACAAACCGTGAATGTGGGCAACCCTATCGAAAGCGAACTTACCTTTATGTTGTTCGATGAGGGAATCAATGACTGGTACGAAGTTACCGAACTGGAACACTGTGCTCAGGACACCTTCAGAATCTACAATTCTATGTGGGATAACCCCGATGTTGATGAATTTGAATGGCTGCTCGATTCGATTGACGACGACAGCGATGAGGAATATCTCGAATGGGCTTTCGATCAGGATACGGGATATGTTTCGGTGATGCTGGTAACCAATTTTAACGGATGCCGCGATACCCTGCAACTCGATTCAATATTTTATATAAATGGTCCTGTTATCGAAAGTATTCAAAAGGAATTTGAATGTGGAAATCCTTTCGATTATACATTTACCGTAAATATCACCCACCCCGACGATGACCTGACACTGGCCTGGGACTGGTTTATCGACGAGGGAGAAACCGGCAGCGATAACTTATACAGCGAACCGGGCAGTACCGACGACCAAATCAGTTTCACCTTTCCCGGTTATGGCGTGTACTGGGCTCGTGTACGAGCCTACAGCACCGAAACAGGCTGCGATTTTGTCGATTCGGTGAGGGTGGATGTAATAGATACAAATGCCAGCTTTTTTGTTTCAGATAATGAGGTTTGCTCTGGTGCCACTGTCTATTTTGATGCAACGGCAAGCTCAACCGGTGTAAGCTATGCCTGGGATTTTGGTGACGGTGCAAGCCAGGAGCCATCCGATAATCCGATAACAAATCATGTTTTCGAAGGTTACGGCGATTTTATTGTTACCCTTACCGTTATCGATAACAATAACTGTGAATTTACTGCCCAGCAAACCATTCACGTGTCCGGACCAGTGATTCAGATTGTTACCGATCCCGATCCCGCTCATGGCTGCAACAGCCTTAATGTTACGTTTTCGTTTACCTATCAGAGTGATTACCCGTTAAGTTATAATGTCTGGCAGGTAAGTGGTTCTCCCCAGTCGTATTATTCCCTTACTTTCGAAAAACAATTTGCACCGGGCACTTACGATGTCAGTCTTACCGTATCGAATACCAATGGATGTTCAGCTACAGTTACAGAACCCGGCCTTGTGGTGGTTTCAAGTATCGAAGCAGCCGTCACCACCCTCGATCCGGTGGAATGCGTGAATGTACCCGTGCAATTCTATGCGGGAATCGATAATCCGGCACTCAATTACCACTGGGATTTTGGCGATGGCGAAACGTCTACTGCAATAAACCCGGAACATGCATATACCGATGACGGGATTTTTACCGCCACCCTTCAGATTGATGACGGTTTTGGCTGCACTGACGTAGATGAGATTGAAGTGGAAGTACAGGGAGTGGATGTGGATTTTGATATTACTCAAACTGTTTACAACTGTTATCCCGCATTCCTCGACATCAACAACCATACCGAGGAGGGCCTCTACAGTCCGTCGTGGCAGTGGACTTTTGGCACAGGCGATACCCTGCCCGTGTATGAACCACAGGACTTTTTTATCGACAGCCCCGGGTTATTCTGGGTAAAACTGGAGGCTACCACAGCGCATGGCTGTATAGATGCCGACTCGGTACAGGTAACCATCAACGGACCGGTGTTTAATTATTATTATTTGCAGGATACCATTTGTTTAGGCGATACGGTACATTTCGAAATAACCAACATGCAGGGCGATTATAATATTCGATGGTACATAAGGGGTATTCAGTACACGAGTACAACAGTAGATTTTATTTTTTCCGATATGCCACCCGATGGCTTCACCGAAGTTCAACTGATTGTTGAATTCGCCGGATGTCAGGTTACCAGAACCCTGCCGGTTTACGTGCAACAGGTAATTGCAGGTTTTGTGGTACACGATTCGCTGGGCAATGTTATTTCGGCTTCATGCAGTCCGTTTGAGTTCGATCTGATTAATGCCACACAGGGTGCCGATACAGTAATCTGGACTGTTGCCGGAACCGACTTTGCCGGAACCGATACATTGCCTTTCAGCATGACCAACAACAGCATTATCGATTCGCTGGTGAATGTCCGGATTTTCGGACAGAACGAGCTCGGTTGTACCGATACGGCTACCCAAACGATTACGATATACGGTCAGCCCGACATGCAGATTATTCCCGACACGCTCATTTGTCTGGGCGACCAGATTGCATTGTATGTTACCGGAGGCCCTCAGGTGTTGTGGTCACCCAACGAGTTTATCAACGATGTAAATTCGCTTACTCCGATTATCGAGCCCGACAGCAACATCATCTATTATGCCCGACTCACCGACGAAAACGGCTGTATTGCTAACGACTCCGTGCAGATTTGGGTGCAACAGATACCTGAGTTCGAAGTAACTCCGGTTTACGATACCATTATTATTGGGGATACAGTGTTTGTTACGTCGGTGGTCGACCAGGAAGAAATAAGCTATGTATGGACGCCCGCATACGAGATTTCGTGCACCGCTTGTCCCAATCCGTGGCTTACCCCTAAAGAGAACCAGCGTTACACCGTGGTTGTCGAAGATTCCTCGGGTTGTTTCCGGCACAATTATTATGTCGATATTTATGTGATAGAGCAGTATTCGCTTGATGTACCTTCGGCCTTTACGCCGCTCGGACACGAAACCAACCGCATTGTGTACGCCAAAGGCTATGGAATTAAGCATTTTATTGAGTTCCGAATATACAACCGCTGGGGCGAAGAAGTGTTCTTCACCGATGACATCAACGTGGGATGGGATGGCTACCATAAAGGCGAACTACAGAATATCGACACCTATAAGTTTTTTGTTCGCGCCGAAATGTGGAATGGTGAGATATACGTTAAAACCGGTGATATTCTGCTGATGCGTTAACAACAGTTTCGCAGTAAGTTATTAAGGGGACTTTGTTGAGGATAAAATTCGGAATACAGAAGTCAGAATAGAGAATTCAGAAGGGGCGACTGGCAATTATCAAGCATTCTCCTCTGGCTGGATTTTTAGAACCTTCTCGGGGTAGCTGCTTTCTTTAGTTCGACGAAAAGCCCCTTCTGTATTCTGTCTCCTGTATTCCCAAATTTAGCAATACGTCATTGGTAGTAACGAAGCGGAGTGAAGTGGTAATCTAATTTGTCACCCTGAGTAACGAAGCGCAGCGGAGTGCTCATCGAAGGGTGAACCTGAAGACGATTTCTTTGTAACCCCCGGCCTATGCTTCGATTAACGCTGCGC
>JAGOEF010000158.1 GCA_017997855.1 Bacteroidales bacterium | reverse complement strand
AAGTTGCTGCATCACCTGATGGTACACTCCGTTTTGTTTAATGCTGCCGCCGCCATACAACAGCATGATTTTATGGTAAGGCATCAACTCGCGTTCGAGCCGGGCAATCTGCCCCTTCCCGAAATGTATGCGGGTAGTATTCTGGTAGGTGAAATTGTTCATATTGTTGTTTTTTCGTTTTCGTGCAACAAATTTAAAAAAAATTACCGCGATTGTCATTAGTTGTCAAAATAGGATAAGCAATTTGCCCGTCTATATTAGGTTCCATTCAGATGGCAGGCACACTTTTATGTTCATATTGTTCGTAATAAAAGAGATTTTATTCGAATTCGAGAATATATTATCGACAACATTCGTAACTCTGATTGAATTTTTCTTTACTTTTTTACAAATTCAATCTGCCCCTAAAACCCTTTATAGTCGGTCCAATCGCAATTGCACCATTTGCCGCGTTCAATTTTCACAGCCTTCATGGTGAGGTTTCCGTTCATGTATTCTTCAAGTACAACACCCGGAACACCCTCATAGCGTGAATAAAAATTATACTCCAGGTTTTTAAAATCAGGAAGCGGAGCATACCAAATTTCCCAGATGGTTCCTTTATCTTCCACCGTTGCGTGTTTACATTCCATGTCCATGATGGTACGGGTGTCCTCCGATAATGTAAGCTTAACAAACTTGAACGGTTCCTGCTTTTTTAAACTTTTAAACGTGGTTACCCAATTGGTGGTATTGCGCGTAAAATCGTTGAATTCGGTAATCTGGTTAATAACTTCCTTCTTCTTAAAATCCACTTTATCCACCATCAGATAGGTATTGATCCGAACCATTTCGCGAACAATGCAGGTATCGCTGTACCAATAATTCAAACTTATATCGCCGATAAAATTGTATGTAATCTGCACAGTCTGTGTTTTCGACACGATGGAGAAGCAGCAAAGGAAAAGCAGTGCCGCTAAAAAATAAAAACTCTTTCTCATAAAAATCAACAATAAACTATTCAATAATTTTAAACTCCACCCTGCGGTTCAGCTTTCGTCCTTCTTCGGTATCGTTGGTAGCCACGGGTTTGGTTTCACCATAGCCCTTTGCCACAATACGCGATTCTTTCACCCCACGGTCGATAATATATTCGGCCACGGCATTGGCACGATCCTGCGATAGCTGAAGGTTATACGCATCGTTGCCGTCGCTGCTGGTGTGGCCGGCTATTTCGATACGCACATCGGGTTCGTTTTTCATGAAGATGAGCAGTTTATTAAGTTCGGGATACGATTCGGGCAACAATACTGCCGAAGCTTTTTCGAACAAAATATTTTCGAGAACCACCGTTTGCCCAACAGCCAGTTTGTTAAGCGAAACGGTGTAGGGATATGGGTTCGGTGAATTCTTGTCCAAACGAATGGTCTCTGTTTTTGTCTGATATCCGAATGCTTTAATTTCGACGGTGTACGTAATGTCAGGTTCCGGTTTTATCGTAAATTTACCCTGTTGCGAAACCACCGATGCCGCCGGTGTTTGGCCTTCATACAAAGTAACCACTGCATTTACCGGGTTTCCACTGGCTGCATCTACCACTTTTCCATCGATAACATATACAATATTGTCTATTATCACCGGTTCATCCCTGGGTTTTCGGGGTTTGGGTTTAATTTTGAATGATGGGATATTCACCTTGATTGCAAAAGTAATTCCAAGGTTACCTCCTGTAAGTTTCTTCGATGCCGTATCAGCCGGACTCCAGTAACCCTCGAATTCGCCCAGCCAGCCTACCGACATACGCGAAAACATGGCCTGATAGTAGGTTCGGGCCACTATTTCGACGGGGATTTTTGAGAATGGCTTATAGCTGACCTGCAACATGGGGTCGAGCGAAAACGAGCCCTTCTTTACTTCCACTATCATATCTTTACGTCGGGGGGCAATCATCAGGCTGTCATCGTCCCAGTAATACAACTTCCGCGACAGAAATCCCATACCAATACCGGGTGAAACAGTAAGTGCACCAAAATACATAGGTTTCAGGAAAGCCAGCTCTACCGTACCAATCCCAAAACCCAGATCCACGCGCAGGTAATCAGGGTTATTGGCCGGATCGTAATAGGCAAAGGTATGATTGAACTTACGTGAATAATTGATTTCGACCAGCAAACTGCCTTTGTAATTCATTCCGGCCCCATAGTAAATGCCATTCAGGCACTTCATGTCGGCAAAACCATGGGTAAAAACATAGCCATGAATTTTGTTCGGGTTTTCGTTGTAGAGGGCAGTAAATTCATGGAATGTATTTAGCGGTGCTCGGGTAAAGGTATAACCTCCGGTAAGGTAAAAACCAACATTCTGTGTACTCACGGTGTTCGGCAAAAAAACCGCAAACATCACGATGCATAAAATTACTATATTCCTTTTCATGATAGCTGGTGTTTTTTCAATTATTCCGACACGAAAATAGAACACTAAAACCAAAACTGCAATAATTCACTACAATTTTCACCGGCACTGTTGCCATTATTTATCTTCATACTTTAAGCCCAAAACCTCAACGGCTCAATTCTTCAATTTGCCGGTTCAGTAATACAATTTTTGCTTCGGCATCGGCCTGTTTTTTGCGTTCGCCGGCCACCACCGCTTCGGGAGCACCACTTACAAACTTCTCGTTTTGTAATTTACAAAGCACCGAGTTCAGAAAGCCCTGTGTGTATTCGAGTTCGGTTTTGAGTTTGGCAATTTCTTCGTCTTTGTTTATCAGATTACCCAATGCCAGAAAATACTCATCGTTTTTTACCAGCAAACCTGCAGCGCCATCGGGTTTATTTCCATCGAACTGAATTTCGGAAATAGCGGCCAGTTTCATTACCACGGGTTTCATGGATTCAGCCAGTTGGGTATTCACCGCGGCTGACAGCGTGAGTTGTTCACGGGGTGATATATTCTTGCTTTGCCTGATATTGCGGATAGCCGCCACCAGTTCGCGGGCATAATCAAATTGGTCAACAAGCTGTTGGCTAAATTCAAAATTTGCAGGCCATTCGGCTACCATAATGCTGTCGCCCGCACTGCGCTGGTTTATTTGCTGCCAAACTTCTTCTGTAATAAAAGGCATAAAAGGATGCAGCAGTTTGAGCATATTTTCGAAATGGGCTACGGTTTGGTTGTAACTTATTGTATCGATACCCTTGCCGTATGCAGGTTTTACCAGTTCGAGGAGCCATGCTGAAAAATCATCCCAGAACAACTTATACACCGTCATCAGGGCTTCCGACAGACGGAATGAATCGAACTGCTGGTTGAGCGTGGCAAGTTCCTGCGCAAAACGGTGGGTAAACCATTCGTTAGCAGCCTTTGCCGCATCGGGCTGTGTTTCGTTTTCGTCGATATTCCATGATTTTACCAGCCTGAAAGCATTCCATATTTTATTGGCAAAGTTACGGCCTTGTTCGGGTAAGGCATACACTTCTTCGCCGGTACTTTCGTCAATCTTCATATCAAAAAGGAGGTCGTTACCTGCAGCCGAGCACAGCAGCATCCCTACCCTTACCCCGTCGGCGCTGTATTTTTCGATCAGTTTCAGCGGGTCGGGTGAGTTTCCCAACGATTTCGACATTTTGCGACCCAAACCGTCGCGAACGATTCCGGTGAGGTATACATTGCTGAACGGCTTCTCGTCGCGGTATTCGTAACCGGCAATAATCATGCGGGCAACCCAGAAAAACAGAATCTCGGGAGCGGTAATCAGGTCGTTGGTGGGATAGTAATAACGGATATCGGGGTTATCGGGATGGCAAATTCCGTCGAATACCGAAATAGGCCACAGCCATGAACTGAACCAGGTGTCGAGTACGTCTTCGTCCTGATGCAAATCGTTCAAATTAAGGTTCGGGTTGCCCGATTTTTTACGGGCCAGTTCGAGGGCATCGCTTTCGCTCAGGGCCACCACAAAATCGTTACCGCCCGGAAGATACCATGCCGGTATTCGGTGTCCCCACCACAACTGACGGCTGATGCACCAGTCGCGCACGTTTTCCATCCAATGGCGGTATACATTTTTAAATTTGGGCGGATGCAACTTCACTTCGTCGCTCATCACAGCATCCAGGGCCGGCTTTGCCAGTTTCTCCATGCTCAGAAACCACTGGGTAGAAATTTTGGGTTCTATCACCGAGCCGGTTCGTTCGGAACGTCCTACCTTATTATTGTAGTTTTCGATCTTGTGCATTGCCCCTGTTTCGGAAAGCAATTTTTCAGCCGACAGGCGGGCTTCGAAACGATCCTGCCCCACAAACAAGCCGGCAGCTTCCGACAGCGTACCATTGGCATTGAAAATATCTATACTGTCGAGTTTATGCTTCTGCCCTATCGTGTAGTCGTTCATGTCGTGTGCCGGAGTAATTTTAAGGCAACCGGTCCCAAATTCCATATCCACGTAGGTGTCGAATACCACGGGTACCGAACGGTTCACCATAGGAACTATAACCCGCTTGCCCTTCAGGTGCGTATAGCGCGGGTCGTTGGGGTTTACGCAAACCGCAGTATCACCAAGAATGGTTTCGGGACGCGTAGTGGCAACCACAATATAATCGCTGCTGCCTTCGATGGTATAGCGTACGTAATAGAGTTTGCTTTGCTCATCGGTGTAAATTACTTCTTCATCCGACACGGCCGTTTGTGCAGCCGGGTCCCAGTTAACCATACGCACACCACGGTAAATCAGACCTTTGTTGTACAAATCGACAAACACGCGCAGCACGCTTTCGGAGCGGATTTCGTCCATGGTGAAGCAGGTACGCTGCCAGTCGCACGAAGCACCCAGTTTTTTGAGTTGTTCGAGAATGATACCGCCATGTTTTTCCTTCCATTCCCAGGCGTGCTTCAAAAACTCCTCGCGGCTGAGGCTGTTC
>JAGOEF010000157.1 GCA_017997855.1 Bacteroidales bacterium | reverse complement strand
ATACATGCTTAAAAAGCCCAGCCCGAGACCTGAATAAATCTGGGCCGGTGTATGACTGCCGGCAATCATTCTGGCAGTTCCGGTGATTCCTGCAATCACAATACAAATCATCAGGTAGGAATACAATTCGAGTCGGTACGTAATAGTCAGATAAACTACCAGGGCCGTGAGTCCGCCAATCCCGATGGTGTGTAAACTGATTTTCCATTTCAGGGTAACCAGTAGTGCCAGCACAAGACTTACAATACCGCCGGCAATAAAATGAAGCAGTATGGGCGGAAACCCGCTGCGCTGCATGAAGTAAAAACTCAGGCTGTACATGACGGCCACAATGGCAAGGGGCAAAATCCGCTCCCTGCGTTCGCTGATGGCAATGTTGCTGATGTATTTCTGAAGATAGAGCGCCGGGATTATTAAGGCCGGCAGAACAAAAGTAAGCACAAAAACCACAATATACACCGCCTGCATTATTTTGAATGGCAGCAAACCGATATAAAAACCGCTGTTGAATATTACAAAACAGCCGAGGGTCGGTACGATTAACGGAAGAAACAACACGCTGACAACGCGCGATGCTGATTTCGCCGATTCGGGAATTTCCATCAGAGTTCTTTTCTTAGGCGGGCAACCGGAATATCAAGTTGTTCGCGGTATTTGGCCACGGTGCGCCGGGCAATAACATATCCTTTCTCCTTAAGTATGGCAGCCAGTTTATCGTCGGTAAGCGGACGGCGTTTGTGTTCCGCTTCAATACAGTCCTTAAGGATTTGCTTGATCTCACGGGTACTTACCTCTTCGCCCGAATCGGTTTGCATGCCCTCCGAGAAAAAGTGTTTCAGTAAATAATTTCCGAAAGGTGTTTGAATGTATTTGCTGTTGGCAACCCGCGAAATGGTCGAAATATCGAGGCCGGTCACATCGGCAATATCTTTCAGAATCATCGGCTTCAGATAGGTTTCGTCGCCCTGATAAAAAAACTCTTTCTGATACTCAATAATCGCATTCATCGTAACCAGCAGGGTATTGTGGCGCTGCTTGATGGCGTCGATAAACCACTTGGCCGAATCGAGTTTTTGCTTAACAAAAACCACGGCCTCCTTCTCGCTTCGCGATGGTCCGTCTTTCGACTTCGACAGACTTTGCAGCATGTCGGAATATTCGCGGCTCATCCTGAGTTCAGGGGCGTTGCGTTGGTTAAGACTTATTTCGAGTTTCCCGTTATGATTTTCGAGAATAAAATCAGGGATAATGGCCTGGGTAGTCCTCGATGATGAATCACTATAGCTGCTGCCCGGTTTGGGATTGAGCTTAAGTATCACTTCGAGTGCCTGTTTCAGTCCGGCTTCGCCGATATCCATCCGCTGCATTATTCTATCGTAATGCTTTTTGGTAAATTCTTCGAAGTAGTCAAAAATAAGAGCGTGCGCATCAAGCACAGCTTGAGACTTATGGTCTTTGCGATCGAGTTGGATGAGCAGGCATTCGCGAAGGTTGCGTGCACCTATTCCGGCAGGGTCAAGATCCTGAACCACATACAGGGCTTCCTCAAGCTCTTCGGCAGTAGTATTAATATTTTGCTTGAAAGCCAGGTCGTCGGCTATCGATTCCAGATCACGGTCAATATATCCATCATCCGACATACTGCCAATCAGAAATTCTGCCAGTAATCGCTGCCGCGGAGTAATCTGCTTCATCCCCAACTGGTCGCGGATGCTGTCATGAAAACTAACACCGGCAGAATAGATAATATCGCGATGTTCGTCGTCTTTCGAATAGTTGTTTGCCTGCAGGCGATATGCGGGGATATCATCATCATCCGGCAGATAATCTTCCAGCGTAAATTCATCGTCGTTATCGTTGGCGTCATCGGCCTCATCGTTGTTCACATCAAGATCATCGTCGTCGTCGCTGCCTTCTTCGAGGGCAGGATTTTCTTCGAGCTCTTTTTTAATACGTTGCTCCAACTGAAGCGTAGGCAACTCAAGCAGCTTGATCATCTGAATCTGCTGAGGCGAAAGCTTTTGCAGCATCTTTTGCTGTAAGGATTGTTTGAGCATAGCCTGTCAATTTTTCATAAAAATACGAAAAAAACCTTACAAAAGTTTAAAACTCGGCATTTTTTGGTGTTCGCGGAAAGGGAATTACATCACGGATGTTGCCCATACCGGTAACAAAGAGCATCAAGCGTTCAAAACCCAATCCAAAGCCACTATGCGGCACCGAGCCGAATTTACGTGTTTCGAGATACCACCACATTTCTTTTTCGGGGATATGCATTTCTTGCATACGGGTAAGCAGTTTCTGATAATCTTCTTCGCGCTGCGATCCGCCGATAATTTCACCGATTTGCGGGAATAACACATCCATAGCCCTCACAGTGCGGCCATCGTCGTTCTGCTTCATGTAGAAAGCCTTTATTTCCTTCGGATAGTTGGTTAAAATAACCGGTTTCTTAAAATGCTTTTCGACCAGGAAACGTTCGTGCTCACTTTGCAAATCGGTTCCCCAGCCCTCTACAGGATATTGAAACTGCTTTTTCTTGTTGGGTTTCGAATTTTGCAGTATTTCGATGGCTTCGCTATAGGTTATTCTTACAAACTCGTTGTTGAGCACAAACTCCAGTTTTTCGATAAGACCCATTTCGTCGCGCTCGTTTTCGGGTTTTCCTTTTTGCTCATCAGCACGGCGGGCAGCCAGAAATTCCAGATCGGCACGACAGTTCTCGAGGGCATAGCGCACCAGATATTTTAACATTTCTTCGGCCAGATCCTGGTCGTCGTTGATATCAGAAAACGCCATTTCGGGCTCTATCATCCAGAATTCCGCGAGATGCCTTGCGGTGTTGGAGTTTTCGGCCCGGAAGGTAGGCCCGAAAGTGTACACTTCGCTCATGGCCAGTGCAGCCAATTCGGCTTCAAGCTGTCCCGATACGGTGAGGTTGGTTTCGCGACCAAAAAAGTCTTTTGAGAAATCAACTTTTCCCTCGTCAGTGAGTGGCGGGTTTTTAGCATCAAGCACGCTCACGCGGAACATTTCACCTGCTCCTTCGGCATCGCTGCCGGTAATAATCGGGGTGTGAATATTGTAAAAACCTTTGTCGTTAAAAAACTTATGAATGGCAAAAATCATGGCATGCCTCACACGGGTAACCGCTCCGAAGGTATTCGTTCTGAAACGCAGGTGGGCAATTTCGCGAAGAAACTCCAGGCTGTGCTTTTTGGGCTGCAGCGGATATTCATCGGGATTGGCTTCACCGATAACTTTCAGGTTCCGGCATTGCACTTCGACCCGCTGGCCACTGCCGGTCGATTCGGTGAGCATGCCTTCGGCCGAAACCGAAGCACCCGTGTGAATGCGTTGCAGAAGCGGTATCGTGGTTTCGTTAACTTCAACCACAATCTGTATGTTTTCGATAACGGAACCATCGTTCACTGCCAGAAAAGCCACGTTCTTGCTTTCGCGTTTTGTACGCACCCAACCCATTACCTGTACGTCGGTACCCGGTACTCCGTTCCGCAGTATTTCACCAATTTTTGTCCTTTTCATATCACAGAATTTTTAGCACGTAAAAATAGTAAAAATCAATGAGCACATTTATTCATCAAATTTCTTTTTGAAGTAATTGATTTTTTTAAGATATTTACACATAGTTTTTCGAAGCATTTATCGACATTCATAAATAACTTAAAACATTTCATCATGAGAACAAGCTTTACCCTCCTATTGTTTACAACCATGCTCTTAGCTTTTTCGTCGTGCAAACTGTTCGACAACAAACCTCCTGTGGTGCACCTCAACGGAGCCGCCGACACCACCATTATTATGCGCGAAATGTATCAAGACCCCGGTTTTTTTGCTGAAGACAATTTCTCGAAAACTGAGGCGCTTCTTCTTGAAAACGATCTTGAAACCGCCATTCGCACCAACGACGAAGGCTACACCACCACCCACGAAGATTGTGTAATTTCTTACTCGGCAGCCGACGAATCGGGCAATACGGGCACAGCCACCCGCAACGTACACATCCGGAATATTTCATTCCCCTATGCCGGCTCCTACACAGTCTATCGTCATGCCAGTTCCACGATTGACGATACTACCTACAATACTACCATTGCCGCCGACACAAGGGTTGCCGGAAGAATACGCATCAACAAGGTATGCCTGCATTACGATGCAGGTCTGGGACAAACCATCTCCTACAAACTTACGGCTGATTTATGGGACACCGATTTAACCTCAACCCCCCATTACGATAATATCAGCTACAACAGCGGAATCGGGTTCATGAGCATCAAAGACACCGATCCATCGGTTCCGTGGTATCGGGGAATGGGTTACGAAGAAGCCGCTGCTGCCCGCCGGTTTAATTATGTGCAGATTTTCAACAACACCTATATCGACGAAGACGGTACCAATACCGCAAATATTAACGGAATGGCTGTATTTGGAATTCCCCTCTCCGAAATTGTGTATTCGGGCACCGAAGTACAAAAAATTATTCTGCGCTATAATATTACTGATTACAGCACCGATCCAGCCACGGTAAACCTCATCACCGAAGAGTATATTCCGATTGATTAGCAGGTAATATTTAAGAGGAACACATGATGTGACACCCCGATATTTTATATATTCGACTCCTGAATTATAACACCAAATTTTGGCACAGGTGTTGTAATATCAATTTCTTTGTCAAACTTAAATTTTATATTCTATGAGAAAATTTGTCAAATTCTTTATCCCGGTTGTTTTGCTGGCCGGATTTTTCATGATTAGCGGATGCGATCCGGAAGAGCCTGTTGATGAAACCGAATACGCATTGCTTATTCAAAACGGAGCGATGAACATTTACCCTGACGAAACCGTTGCCTATAATGCTGTTCTGGTTGATGAAGAAGGCATTGTTACTGCAGCAGCAGGTGTGACC